>JAUWWG010000090.1 GCA_030616985.1 Thermoplasmatota archaeon | reverse complement strand
ATTATAAACATCGTAAATAAAGAAGAAAAGAAATTTATTTGGGTTGTTATTGCATCTATTTTGAGAGCAATGCTCGCTTACAGAACGGGCAAACTAATATCTTACCATATCTAGCTAGTCTCATTCTACTTCCACAAGTAGGACATATCATCTTGTTCAACTCCTTAATATCAATTTTATATTGCTTTTGCCCTTGAAGCAAGTAGTCGGGCATGATTTCCCACCACAAATGATTTGGTGATGAATTCAATTTCTTCAGCCTCTTCGGTTGTTGATACTTGTCCACAAATCCTCATTTTCATCATTCCTCACTCCTTATTTTGTAAGTTTGCTTATTAAGGATTTGTTGTACAACCGTTGCCTAGTATCTTTACAATCCTTGTCTTAAAAAATATTCTGGCATTGTGATATCATTGCATGAACTGAAAAGAAGATGATGATTTTTTAATTATTTAAGTTCGATAAGTTCTGGGATTTGTGGATAGGGTCAAGACATATAAAGATGAACATTAATTGAGGTTTTATATGTCTAAAGAAGAGGATATGGGAAAGATTACAGGAGCAGTGGAAAACTGTAGAAAATGTAATCTATGGAAAACTAGAAAAAACCCTGTTATTGGCGATGGCTCACTAGATTCGGAAATACTCTTTGTTGGCGAGGCACCGGGCTATAATGAGGATTTACAAGGTTGCCCTTTTGTTGGAAGAGCTGGAAAAATACTTGATGAACTACTGGAATCAGTAGGGTTGAAGCGAGGTGATGTTTACATAGCTAATATTCTAAAATGCAGGCCACCAGATAACAGGAACCCATTAAAAACTGAGATAGAGTCATGTACGGAGTATTTAAACAAACAGATAGAAATAATTCAACCGAAGATCATATTGCCTCTTGGGAACTTTGCCTGTTCATATATTTTTGAAAAATTTAGTTTGAAATACGACAAGATAAGCAACGTTCATGGAAAAGTATTTCAGATAAATACTCTCATAGGAACCATAAAAATAATACCATTGTACCACCCAGCGATTGCCACATACAACCCAAATACTAAAGACACATTACTTGAAGATTTCAAAATTATTAAAAAAGTGTCGGATGGGGCTGAGATACCAGTTTAGACCGTAGATATTTTTTGACTTTTTTCAATTCCATTTTTTATCCATTATTATTGACAACATTTTTATACATTATTAACAATACCTGTTGTGAGGTGATGGGTACGAAAAGTAAAATAAGTTATGTTCTAGACGAGACAGATAGTAAGGCAGTCCAACTTTTTACGAACCTTGGGATGCCGAGAAATTTAGCTAAAACGCTGATGTACATCTCACAGGTTGATGAATGCCGCTCAATTGATGTTGAACAGGGCGCAGATCTAAGACAACCTGAACTATGTATTTCCATGCAAGAGCTCAGGCGCAGAGGATGGGCAGAAAAGCGAGACATGAAGAAAAAAGGAAAAGGCAGACCAGTTCATGTTTACAAACTTACCAAACCACTGGATGCAATCCTGAAGAGCTTCGAAAAAGAAAAAATACAGGAAGTTGAAACCGTAGAAAAGAATTTACAAAATTTAAAGGAACTATCAAAAATAAGTAACTCTTGAATTCCATATTATGGGCATGGTTGGCCTTCCGAACATTGATACCTAGGCGAGGTATGTATCGAATTTGCTAAGTATCACATTTATATTTTTAATGTAATTTTCCCATTTTGACATTTTACCACTGAACGTTTATATATAACTAATGTTAAAACATAACATGGTAAATGGTGACAAGAAAAAGATAAAAAAATTGGAGGATGGATAAAACGGATGAATTAGAACAAAAAAACGATTCTCTGGGCGAATGTGAAGGAGATTTAGATTTTGTTTTGTGGGCAGAAAACTTGAGAAAAGAACTGCCCCATTTTTGGGACTCTCTTGCCAATAGAGACAAGAGATTATTTGTCCAATGTTTGCTTTCCCTCTGGTTGTTCACAATTATTACAAATGTTATGGTGAACCTAAAGGCGCTATGATAAAGGGAAATAATTTTGTGTAAACAATCTCAAATAAAAAGTCTAAATATCTCCGACCTTTTTTTTCACAAAATCAAGTAGTTTTTCTCTGGTAAACGGTTTTTGTAAAAAATTCTCTGTATTGATTGTATTTATATCCATTCTAGATATTGGTTTCATTGAAAAGAGGGCAGATCCACCACCATCCGGCAGAGGTGCATCTACTAGAATCAAACTAACATTTTCTTCTTTTCTATTTCCTATGCGTTCTAATGCCTCGCGACTATTGGCTGCAGTTATAACCTCAAAATCACTACTTTCCAAGCATAATCTTATTTCCTCAAGCATGTTGGGTTCATCATCAACTATCATTATAGTTTTCATTTCTCACCGTAATAACATAAATATTGAAATCTTAAAGTTTTCCCAGGCTCAATAAAATTTGGCTGTTTGATTCTTGGCATATTTCGGATATTTTTTAAAAGCGATCACAAACATAGGGCACTTGATTACTTGTAGATCAATAGAGCAAAATAATGGGGGGATAATGAAGGGGCCTAGGTGCAAGAAGAGGTGAATCAAAAAGTCCCAGACCCCTCACAATCAGCTCATTCTGATCAATAGAACGACCTATTGACGTTTTACATCATGCTACTCTTTGACAATTATGGTATATAAGCATATCTTGTAGAAATTTCAAAATGAAAAACGTATTTTTTGACAAAATAACAATTTAATTTGAATTTAATCTAGAAAGTCTATCGCCTATGTACCTACATATACACCTACAGGTTTAATTACACTAAAAACTTAAATATCGAAGCCATATTTTTTAGCAACAACACAAAACAAATTAGAGAGGATGGTGAAAAATGGAAGAGTTATTAAGAAAGATAGGAAGCTGGTTATTTCTGGTTGGAATTTTGGTCTCAGTGATCGTTGGTCTAATTGTTGGGGCTAATTGGTATGCAGATGCTAACGCGTATGTAGCAGGACTTCTTGCAGTACTTGGTTTTATAGTTGGAGCATTGTCGTTCTTTGCAATGGGGTCAATCACGCATGAAAAAGTGCCAACATTTCTTATAGCAGCATTGACATTGGTTGGAATTGGGGCATTATCAAGTACATGGACGTTTGGAACATACGAAGGTCTAGCCCCATATTTCCTAAATATAACACAATATCTAGCAATATTTGCTGCACCGGCAGCAGGTATACTAGCCATTAGGGCTATCTGGGATGCTGGAAAAACCAAAGAGATAGAAAATCTTGTACATATGCCAAAGATCCCAAAATAGACGATTTAGATAGTATCTTTACTATCTTCTCCTTTTTTTTATTTTTTATACTTTTTGTACTCTACAATATTTTTTTGCTCTGGAGAGAATTGAAGTAGTTTTGTCAAAGTACTAATTTAACCCGCTGTTCCAATTTTCTAAAAACCATTTGTAGAAACTTACAATAGTCATGGTAAATAATCCTGCTACAAAACCAACAATTACTATGGCTATTGCAGGCATTTACTTATCCGCCACCTTACCTCTAAGAGGAACTGATTTTGATACTTTATTTCTTATCATTTTTGTTCACATCCCACTGATTTTTAAGAAATCCAGTTCATTGATACATAATAGCATGATATAGACATACTATAACACGTTTATATTTATCTTTACTAGTATATAAAACCTTCTTGTAAATATGTCTTTATGGCAAAATTAACCAATGATATGCATAGTAAAATATTAGTCTGAGAAATGCTCTAGGGGTAATGTTCATGGCATCGAAAAACATATAATCTCTTTTCTATTACGGATATTTGGTGATGTGGATGCAGATGACATTATTTGATTTTATGGAAGACAACATAGATATCGAAAATATTTAGGGGAGATTGAATCAATAAAAATGGCAGTAGTACAACATCTACTGCTTACCTCATTAATATTGTAATCTATAGTTTCGGCGTCTTATTTTCCCGTAATTTCCAAAGAGATATAGATAGCACTATCGTGAAAATTATAAAACAAGCAATAGCTATGTAAAGAAACATGGGATCTTGGTATAGGGTACTTGTGCTCTCACTACTACCATCAAGAAGTAGACGTTCTGGGATAGAGTTAATGCCATCTTCAGTAGATGGACTTCCTGCACCACTCTTTTGTGAATAATAAAGATCTGATCCTATGTCTGTCATTCTTCCTCTTACATACCAGATCATCTGAATAATTCCGGCCCATAGTGCAATAAAAGTAGTGGCGAATAAAACAACTATTTTTGTGTTCTCGGGATGTAACAGACTCTCTCCCTTCCATGAAAGTTTGTAATATACCCATTTGTGCCCCTCTCTTTCTTTCTTTTTTATTAACCCGGCTTCGTTAAGTTTTGATAAATGTTCATGAAGGGTTGCCTTGTTGAGGTTTGTAGCATTACTGATATCCTTTAAACTCATCTTTTTACCATCAAGAGTTCTCAGAATATCCAACCTCGTATCTGAGGCAAGAGCTTTGAACGCATTTATGTCTAAGGTGACTTTTGACATCTCTATAGTATTACTTAATCTCATATTATTTAAAAACTATTTGTTTTTGTTCGGAAAAAACCAAACGTTGTTTGTTTAATGTAAAATTATAAATTATAATCTTCGTTTTAAGTACATTTATAAATATGAAAAATATACATATTTTCGTTGTAGGTCATGGGAAAAAATAAATCAAATAATCAAAAGGATAGATGGATAGGTGTAAACGAAACAAATAAAAATAAAATTCTCGAATATGCAAAAGAAAGACATTCAAAAGGCAAGTATGAAAAAACCATATATGGGGAAATGACAACACTCATTAAACTAGCAAGATTTTTGAAAAAAGAATTTAGATATGCAACAGAAAAAGACATGAAATACTTCTTTTCAGACAAAGAAATTGTAAAATCTCCAATCTCAGCAGATCTATATGCAACTAGAATAATAGCTTTTTATCGATGGGGGCAATGGCAAAAAGAGAAAATCAAAAGAAAACAAAGACCTGACATTATGGATTGGTATGAACACCAAACAACAAATTATAAAAATAAAGACTATGACAAAAAGGCAAAATGGTTCATTCATAGAAAAGAATATGATAAACTCATTCTAACATCACCTAATGTACAAGATAAAGCATTATGGGAAGTCTTCTATTTAACAGGTGCAAGACCAGACGAAATCCTCAGCATGAAAATAAAATCACTTAAAGAATTAACTCAGGGATATGAACTACACGTATATGGGTCAGATAAGACCAGATCAATTCCATTATGTGAAATTCCACACCATCTCATAAGATGGTTAAAAGAACATCCTGGAAGAAAAAAACCAGAGGCAGAACTCTGGCTTTCCCACTCTAATCGAACATTCAATCAACCTTTAGCAAAAGTAAAAAGCATCGAAGACCGATTCAAAAATGCACTTAAAAGAGCCGAAATAGATAGACACTTGACGCCAAAATGCTTCCGAAAAACACGAGCAACAATAATATTTGGAGAAAAAAAACTAACTGATACAGAAATAGGTTTGCTTTTCGGATGGAAACCTGGTGAAGTCCCAAAGCGAAGACTTGATTATGATTTAACGGACCATGAAGATTTAAAAGAAGAAATATTTGGTAAATCAACAATACCAATTCCACGAGAAAAATTCGAAAAAGAAAATAAAATATTAATTAGGAAACAACAGAAGCAAATAGACAAATTATCAGAAGACGTACTAACTCTTAGAGAGACATTGGTAAAAAAAGGAATTATTGCAGCAGTTGAAAAGAATAGTCCTGATTCAAATGAACCTGGTTTACCCTTAGCAGCATTAAAAAAACAATATCGCAAAGATAGATTGTAGGGTGTGCACGTCATGCTTAAACATAAGGTATAAATTCCAACTTGACATTACCATTAAATTGTATGGAAAAAGATGAGCTTATCCAACTACTTAAGGAATGTGGGGCAATACAGTTTGGGCGTTTTGTATTGACATCAGGAGCAATAAGCGATTACTATATCGATATCAAAAAGGCAAGCACCAGTCCAAACATACTAGAAAAGATCGCACAGGCAATGGCCGAGTATGCCGAAGGTTATGACCTTCTTGCAGGCATGGAACTCGGTGCTGTGCCTTTGGTTGTGGCTCTATCATTGGAAACGAAAATCCCCTATGTAATCATTAGAAAGGGGGATAGGAAACACGGGACTGGTAAACAAATCGAAGGGGGAAATGTTAAAAATAAAAAGATTCTGGTTATCGAGGATGTTACAACAAGTGGAGGCTCGCTAGTAAAAACATTAAAAATTCTTCGTGAAAACCAAGGGAAGGTTGACGAGGTTTTAGTAGTAGTGGACCGAGAAAGCGGAGCAGAGGAAAGACTACGAGATCTTGATGTAAGCTTTATCCCGCTCTTATCTATAAGTGATATTTTAAAAAAGTAGACTAAATTAAATAATGGAATTACATATTGGGAAAAGTTTGGGGAGTGATTAATTTGAATATATTGGTAGTTGGCGGTGGTGCTAGGGAACATGCAATTTGTGATGCTGTTTGCCGTTCAAAAGGCGACATAAAGCTCTATTCTATCATGCACAACCTAAATCCTGGAATAAAACATCTATCGAAAGATTTTCTACAAGAAAAAGAGACTAATGTGTCACAGGTTGTAAAGTATGCAAAGGAAAAAGAGATTGATTTAGTTATTGTTGGACCGGAGGCACCCTTGGAGGCAGGGCTAGTAAACGAGTTAAACAAGAATGGCATCGATGCGTATTCTCCAACTAAAGAAGCAGCTAGGATTGAAACAGATAAAGAATGGATGCGAGGTCTTCTTAAGAGATATAAAATTCATGGCCAGTTAAAATGTGAGAGTTTTACAGATGTTCAGAAGGCAAAAAGATTTATTGATGGTTTAAACGGCGAAATAGCAATTAAACCTATAGGACTTACAGGTGGTAAAGGAGTCAAAGTAGCTGGTGATCATTTTCATGGAGTGGATGAGGCTCTTACATACGTGAAAGAAGTAATTGATGAGAAGATTGGAGGGAAGGCAAAGGTTTTGATAGAAGAAAAGGCAGTGGGTGAAGAGTTTACATTGCAGGCCTTTTCTGATGGGTACAGTATACTACCATTTCATGCCGTTCAAGATCATAAACGATTACTTCCGGGTGATGAAGGCCCCAACACAGGTGGTATGGGCTCATACTCGTGTGCTGATGGGCTGCTGCCCTTTTTATCAAAGAGTGAGTATGAAGAGGCTGCCGTCATTCTACAAAAGATAGTTGAGGCATTAAACAAAGAGGGGTGCAAATATATAGGTCCAATATATGGGCAGTTTATGGTTACTACAGATGGGCCAAAAATAATCGAAATTAATGCACGTTTTGGTGATCCTGAGGCAATGAATGTTCTACCTCTTTTGGAGACGGATTTTATTGGAATATGTAAGGCCATGCTTGATGGCAGTATTAGTAATGAAAAAATACGGTTGAAAAAAAAATCTACCGTGTGCAAATATATAGTGCCAGAGGGGTATGGCGTTAAAAGTATGGTAGGAGAAAAAGTTCTTGTTGATGAAAAAAGCATAGAAGATACAGGCTCAAGATTGTTCTATGCATCGGTCAATAAGGATAATGATAATATATATACTACTAGTTCGCGTTCGCTGGCTATTGTTGGCATAGCAGACAACCTATATGATGCAGAGAAGATATGTGAAGAGGCATTGAATCATATAAGTGGAGAACATATATTCATCCGCCACGATATAGGCACGGCAGAACTTATTGAAAAACGAATGGAACACATGATAAAGTTACGCGGAATGTAAAATGAAAGAAGAAATATTTGTGTATTTTATTGGTACCGCAGGTTCTGGAAAATCTACGTTAACAGACACTTTTAAACGATGGACGGAACTTCGAGGAGTGGATGCTATAACCGTCAATCTTGATCCCGGTGCTGAAAATCTCCCGTATGAACCTGATGTTGACATACGTGACTGGATATCTCTAAGAGAGGTAATGGATTCTCATGGATTAGGACCTAATGGCGCACAGATAGCATGTGCCGATATGCTGGCGCTCAACACATCCGACATTAAAAAAAGCATAGAATCATTCAAAACTGATTACATTCTGATGGATACGCCAGGACAACTAGAATTGTTTGTTTTTCGAGAATCCGGAAAATACATAGTGAAATTTCTAAACCCACAGCGATCCATCACAGCTTATTTACTTGATTATGCCTTAGCCAAGACAGCATCTGGTTTTGTCTCACAACTTTTGTTATCCATCAATACCAGCTTCCGATTGAATCAACCGCAAATTAACATTCTAAGTAAAGCAGATCTATTATCTGAGGAAGAACGGGAGCAAGTGATAAGATGGTCTAAAGATTCAGATGAATTATACAATGTAATTACAAATGAAGAAGCATCAGTACGTCGAGAAATGAGTGAGGGAATATTACAAATAATACAAAGTTTCGGAAGCCATGCAATGCTTAGTCCTACAGGCAAAGAAGATTTTTTGGCATAGAGGATCTTTATACCATGATACAGCTTCAATTTGAAGGTGGGGAAGATCTAATGAGTGATTAAAAAGAAAATTGTTTAATTGATGTTGTGTGTTCTTTTTAAAAGTGATTTGTTAGAAATTGTTTTAAGCTTTGATAAATTTTATCCCATCAAGATACAAAATATCATTTCCATTTTCTGTGTCAAAACTATATGCAAAGGAAAAAGTAATGCCTGTGGAGAGGTGTATATATAGTTTATTTCCTTCTGTTTCATAGGTGCCACTTGCGGTAGCTTTAGTAATGATTTTATTTCCTACATTGAGGATGAGATATGTAGCACCTCCGGTAAAGGTTATTTCAGTGATATAAATGCTCATTACTTCTGGGATATAGCTAATTTCCAAGATTCCATCAGTCCAAATCCCTTCAAATGGATCTTCGATGCATCCGCTTAATCCAACCGACAAGAGCAGAGCAGCCATTCCAAATATCATTAGATTTTTATTCATTGTATCTAGGAGCTTTTAGCAAGAATATTAATGAAGTACCAATAAAAAATGCTATCAAACCACACATAGTAAGAAAATTATCTAAGGAGGGTACCCCAAAAAAACTATGTCCATAAGATGATGACAGGAAAAATCCTAAAAATGTTGCAAATCCCAATATAGCACCTATAACTGCTATTGTTAACAGTTTATCCATTTTATCTATTGGCTCCTACAATTCTACAACATCAATCCCTTTAAAAATATATCAATTTGGCCCCTATTGATATTGAAAAGTATTAGTACAAAAAAGATTTGATTTATAAACTATTTAGATTCCTTTGTTTGCTTTTTTTTGTTCAATTTAAAATTAAGCATTCTCT
>JAUWWG010000052.1 GCA_030616985.1 Thermoplasmatota archaeon | reverse complement strand
CGATGGGCAATATCAAAGTAATTGCGTCAGTATTTAGCCGATCATCTATGTATACTGATGAAACAACTGCTGCGGATCCAGAATATCCAAATACCGACCCACCAACAGAACCAAGTCAACCTAATGGGCCAAGTAATGGATTTGTAGGTATATCATATTCTTATTCTACAAGTGCAACTGAACCAAATGGCGATAATATACGATATGGATGGGATTGGAATGGAGATGACACAGTTGATGATTGGACAGGTTACCATCCATCAGGATCCACAGTTAATGCAGATCATTCGTTTCCATCAGTTGGAAGTTACAGCGTCAAAGTGAAGGCTGAAGATGAATTTGGACAACAAAGTGGCTTTTCTCCTGTAAAAAGCGTTAGCATAGGTGTAGGTGATGCTCCAAATGTACCATCTGCACCTAGCGGGGAGACTGATGGCATTCATAAAACAACATATAGTTATTCGGCTAGTACTACTGATCCAAACTCGGGCGATAGAGTATATTATTTGTTTGACTGGGATGATGGAACAGATAGTGGTTGGAAAGGACCTTATGATTCAGGTGTAGCAGGTAGTGCTAGTAAATACTGGAATTCACCAGGTACATATGATGTGAAAGTTAAAGCCAAAGATTTAGCAGGATCTGAAAGTGATTGGTCGTCTACCACAACTGTTAATATGGGCAATACTCCCCCATCTACTCCTAATAGACCAAGTGGAAAAATGGATGGCATAGTAGGGAAATCATATTCATATTCATCTTATGCAAGTGATCCTGAAGGTGACAGTATCCAATACCTGTTTGATTGGGGAGATGGAACTGATAGTGGTTGGACTAGCGTAAATCAAGCAAGTCATACCTGGTTTGATGAAGGCAAATTTGATATTAAAGTAAAAGCAAAGGATAATTGGGATGAATCAGGCTGGTCAGATATTTTAAGAATAACAATAGCGAGTGGTACATTAATTGTCGATGCGGGTGGCCCCTATGAAGGTATAGTAGGCGAATCTATACGGTTTTCTGGTACTGTTGAAGACGGATCTGAACCCTATGAATGGTTATGGAACTTTGGCGATGAGCAAACCAGTGATGAACAAAATCCACTTCATTCATTTACTGATGCAGGTAGTTTTACTGTTTATTTAACAGTCACTGATGGTGAAGGATCTCATGGAATAGATGATACCACTGCTACCATTATAGTAAGTCATCCACCAGATACTCCTACTATTACTGGTCCAACAACAGGTAAACCAAACAATGAATATTCATATATAATTGCCTCAAGCGATATAGATGGAGATGATCTTTATTACTATGTAGAGTGGGGAGATGGTAATTTCAGTGAATGGATTGGACCTTATGCATCAGATGACGAAGTAAATGTGTCTCATACATGGATTACAGAAAATAACTTCACAATCAGAGTAAAAGCAAAAGACACTCATGATTTTGAAAGCGACTGGGCAACACTTGAAGTCAGCATGCCAAAGAACAAAGCGATAAACATAAACTCATTGTTCCTGAGATTCCTGGAGAATCATCCAAATCTGTTTCCGATATTAAGATATATATTGGATCTGTAGTCTATAAAATATTATTCCTACAGTAAAATTTAAATCACTGTGCACTATTCCATATATGGGGAGACTGCTTGTTAAAGAAAGAGTTAGCTGTTGTAGTTACTGTCTTAATCCTTGGTTTAGCTTTTGCACCATCTTTATCTGCAGATAGTCCTCTTTTCTTCAAAACAATCTATGTAGATGATGATGCTGACCCCTCATGGTATGATGCGATACATGTAAAGACAGTTCAAGAAGGAATAAACAATGCCTCTGTTGGTGATGCAGTTTATGTGTATAGTGGAATCTACTATGAGAATGTAAAAGTAAATAAATCCATTAATTTGATAGGTGAGGATAAAGAAACTACTATTATTGATGGCAATGGAATAGGAAATGTGCTTAGATTAAAATCATCATTCATATCTATTAGACAAGTAACAATTCAAAACTGTAGTTCTGACGGTTGGTCTCGGGGTATAATAAACTCTTTTGATACGATTAATATGAGAAATATCAGTATTGTAGAATGTATTCTGATGAACAACGGCGGGTCTGCCATTTGTTTGACTAATGTTTCTCATGTCTCATTTATAAATAATCACATCCACAACAATTCTGGCAATGCCATAAGAATTATAGATTCTAGTGACAATATTACAATATATAATTGCTCCATGTATAATAATGGGGAAAAACTGGACAATGACTGGTTTCGCGATGGCGGAATTTCCATTAATGGATATGAATATGTTTGCTCAACTGTAAATATAACAAATTGTCTTATTTATGATAACATTGGTAATGGTATTACAATTGGAAAATCTAGAAATGTTGAAATATCAAATAACGAGATTTATAAAAATCTTTTATTTGGAATAGCACTTAGCTGTCTTGAAAATGCTGAGATGTATCATAACAATATTTCTCAATGCGGTTCGAATGGAATTTTAATTTCAGATGCAAGAGAGGTTAATATTAATGAAAATGTTGTTAAGGAAAATGGACAGGGGGAAGTAATTAGCGGCGGGATACTAATTCAATCCTTCTCTAAATTTATAACAATCAAGAATAACGTTATTACAAAAAATATAATATTTGGAATAATGATCTTGCACGCCTCGAATGTGAAAATCCTGGAGAACAATTTAGTAGATAACCACCAAAACGCCTACTTTAGTCAATTAAGGCTCTTTTCAATTGATTGGTACAACAACTTTTGGGATAAACCTAGGTTATTTTCCTATCCAATTTTTGGAAGAATTGGAATATTTGGATTTATTCCATGGCTTAATTTTGACCGGCATCCTGCAAAAGAACCATATGTCATACCATGAATACTAGGCCTTTTCCCCTATATCGTCCAAAAATTATTTCTTCCATAAAATCTAAATATTTGCTAACTGTTGTCATTGTTGTACGGGAGGTTAAAAATGAAGAAAACAATACTTATAATTGGAATAATCTCACTACTTGTGATGACTTCAGCTACAGGTGCAACTGTAGTTATATCCAACTCTGAAATAGAAGGATATAACTTATCAGAACGGGAAGTTGAGGATAAACAACTGATTCAAGCATTAGATATTCAAATTGGCAAAATCGAAGAGATGTTGTATGATGCGATAGAATCGGTCGATTCACTTTCAGAAAGAATAGTGTTAAAAAATAGAATTTCAAATAAATTTGACATGTTACACTCGGCAGGGATAACAAATGAAATGACCTTGGGAGAATTACTTCTTGATGGTGATGGTGAGCTATTAGTTACTTCTGATGGAAAACTAATAGAAACAAATGATTTCTCACCACAGGGATTATTTGATATTTGGGATCTGATCTCACGCCTGTTTGACATTTTCAATTTTAATTTTTTGTGTGATGTCGATGTGGATATGGATCGAGGATGGATTATGCAGCCCGAAGATAATGAAACGGTTAGAATTATCATTGGAAAAGAATATACAAAATCAGATCGGATAATAAATGATATGATAGATGAAGTGGTGTATGATCTTATTGATGAACTTATTCCTCCTGAGAAATTTCCCAGGATTAATAAATTTCTTAGAAGTGTATATTTTAGAATGTCTGTTCGTATGTCTGATTTTATTTTAGAAAATACTAGATATAGTACACAGAGGATCCAGGTACTTATTGGTCTTCAGGTGGATGATGAGTATAGAGTAGACGGTAACGCATTTGAGACATATGGTGACCCAGTTCTTATATTTGATAATGGTTTAATTGCTAGGTTGTTACCAGATTTTTACAATAGCAGCATTAGACCCTATATAGAATTAGGGCGGCAGTCGTATCATTTACGTGGAAGAGCCGGAGTAGTCATAGGAATTTAAAAATACTCTCTAAATCAGGTCTAATTCGTTAGTCAAATATGAATTCATAGAAAAATATAAATCCTTACAAATGTTATTAATTCCTGAAGTGAAAAAATGTCTAATAAATATCTTCTAACATTAGTTCCAATATTTGTGGCTGTAATCCTCCTATCTAGCAATTTTGTCTCGGCAGCTTCTCAACAAAAAACACCAGTGTTTAATTCGTTTAATTCTAAAGAAATCAATTTCCGAAATAAACCAGGTTTTATCCAAAGCGCTGACAACCTGGGCAATGTAAAGATTCTTTATCCCCTTTCATCGATTCCTGTGTTGGTTGAAAAAAATGGGAACTTCACTATTGATTTTCAATCAGAAGATTTTGACAGCATATCTGCATGCATCTCTACAGCATATGAACCCATTGTAGACGAGATTGAACTAGAACTAGAGAATGCATGGAAAACTGATTCGACATGGCATGTCGCAGCATCTGTTCCCCAAAATACGCCAGAGGAGCTCTACAATCTTACCATAACTATTGGAAAAAATGGTGAATCCGCATCATGTAGCCAGCCCAGAGCTGTAAGTGTAATAAATGATTTTTCTGACAACTTTTCATTTATCCATGTCACAGATTTTCACATTGGGGATCCAAGAGGTCTAAGGGAAAATATATGGCAGACTATAGGTTGGAAAGCCGCGAAGAAATGTGTGGCGGAAATAAACCTGATATCCCCAGACTTTGTTGTGATAACAGGCGATTTGGTCTTTGGACAATTATATCCCTTTGAATACACATGGGAATACAAAAAATGTTATGAAATCCTTCAAATGTTTCAAGTGCCTACTTTTTTATGTCCTGGGAATCATGACGGATATGTTCAAACTGGACAAGACGGTTTCAAATTATGGCAGGAATATTTTGGTCCTCTTTACTATTCATTTGACTATGGTGACCATCATTTCACTAGTGTGAATTCCTACGACTGGCCTAAGCTTGCTAGATTTGGTATTTCATATCTTGTTTTTAACTGGGGTGGTTATATACGGGAAGAACAGATGGAGTGGATAGAAGAGGATTTAGAAAATAGCAATGCAACAATGAAGTTCATGCTTTTGCATCATAATCCCATATGGGATACAAAGAATGATTCTTTGCTGAAAAATGGGTATGAAGGAAGGGAAGAACTGCTTTCGTTAATTGACGAATATGGTGTAGATGCCGTTTTTGCAGGACATGTGCATTACGATGATATTACAATTCAAAATGACACACTTTATGTAACAACGACAACCGTGTCAAGTTCCCTGTCGAGTGAAGATGCTTATTGGGGATACAGACTAATTGATATACAGGATGGAGAAATTACATCATACAATTATAAGGAACCGAAATTCTCTATCCCATCATATAAACTTAGTTGCAAGTTTACAGATCCATATACTGCAATTGTGGAAAATGATTTGGAAATGGATATAAAAGCTCATTTGACATTTTTACTTCCTTTGGGAGACTACAATGTAGAAAACGGAGAAATTCTAATGCAAAGAGAAAAAAATGACACAGTCGAGATTTATGTTGCATCAGAAGTTGAAAAAGAGAGTGATGTAACTATAACTCTCTCTTTACAGTAGTCTGATCAAATATAAACTTTTTACCCGTAACCTTTTCATAAGCCTCTTGATATTTATTCTGGGTCTCCAAAATAACATTCTCGGGCAGACGAGGCGGTGGGGAATTCTTATCCCAACCTGTGCTTGACAAATAATCCCTGACAAATTGTTTATCAAAACTTGGCTGAGATTTCCCAGGTTCGTACAAATCAGCAGGCCAAAAACGTGAAGAATCAGGAGTAAGAACCTCATCCACAAGTATTATTTCATCACCAATTTTTCCAAACTCAAATTTTGTATCTGCTATAATAATACCTCTTTTACGTGCATATTCTGATGCAGTCTTATAGATCTTCAAAGACAACCCCTTTAGTTTTTCTGCAGATTCATCGCCAATTGTCTTCTTCATCTCCTCAAAAGAAATATTGATATCATGCCCCGTTTCAGCCTTGGTAGACGGGGTAAAAAGCGGCTCATCAAATTTATCAGACTCCTTAAGTCCACTTGGAAGCTTACTACCACATACTGTCTCATCTTTCTTATAGGATTTCCACGCTGAACCAGAAATATATCCTCTCACGATACATTCAATAGGAAATACTTCAGCTTTTTTCACAAGCATACTTCTGCCAGAAAGCACATCTTCATGTTCTCTCAATTCGCTAGGAAAATCAGCAACATCAGCAGAAACAACATGGCTGGGCACAGTATCTTTGAAAAAATCAAACCAGAATTTTGTTATCTGCGTTAAGCAAACTCCCTTGTACGGTATTGGATCTTCCAGCACATAATCAAAGGCAGATATACGGTCTGTAACAATGAGAAGAAGATTATTATCAACTTCGTAAACATCTCTCACTTTACCTTTTTTAAATACCTTAAACGGCAGGTCTGTATATGTAACAACACTCATTTTTTTCCTCTCCCACTTTTTTTATTTTTTCTATGATATCTTTGCTCCTTTTTTAACCTCTTTGTCTGAAATGATTTTGCCTTTTTCGCTCTGCAGAGTTTTTCCTTGGTATGTCACCTCTTGTTTTTCGTTTACTATCAAGGCCACCTGTTTAAAATCATCAAACTCTAAGACATCGACAGGCTCTCTTGGTATACCTTCTATGAATATCTCTGATCCTGGACTGGCATCTTCTGGACTGAGGAGGGAGACAACACCACTACCATCGCTAGCAGCAAGAAGCATACCATTTGATTTAACACCGCGGATCGTAGCGGGTTTAAGATTTACTACAATTACAATATTTTTTCCCGTAATTTCCTCTTTTGTGTAGTATGGTTTCATACTTGCGACTAAAACCCTTTTTCCCAGAGCCCCCAGATCAACTTGAAGCATATACAGTTTATCGGCTTGAGAGTGATCTTTTGCATCAATTACTTTTGCAACGCGTAAATCAAGCTTAGAAAATGGATCTGCCTCGATTACAAAATCCCCCAATAAAAGTTTCTTAAATATCGGTTTTGGTTTTTCTAACGGATGGCCTACAATCAAATCGGACAAAGCATCATCCCAACTAGCAAGATGTACTGAGTTTTTATGTCCAAGAGCACTCCATATTTTATCTGATGAAAACGGCAGATACGGGGCCATAAATACTGCTAATGCATTAGCTAGCTTCAAACAAATATGTAGTACAGTACCACATTTGTCTTTATCTGATTTTATTAGGGCCCAAGGTTGTTTCTGATCAAAATAGAAGTTTCCGAACTGTGCTAGACTCATCACAGCTCTAAGACCCTGCTTGAATCTACATTTTTCTAAAGCATCACTAACCTCTTCGGATATCTCCTCTATTTTTTTAATTGCTTGATTGTCCAAGTCATCTAGCGTTCCCTGCTCTGGTATTTCACCAAAATTTTTCTGTGTGAATGTGGCCACTCTGTGAATGAAGTTGCCATACGTCCCAACAAGTTCATCGTTGTTTTTTGCTACAAAATCGTCCCATAACCAGTTGCTATCCTTATTTTCGGGCATGTTTATGGAAAGATAATATCGTACCGCATCGGCATCAAACTTTTCTAAGACGTTTGAAACAAAAATGCCAAGTCCTCTGCTTTTAGAGAATTGCTCTCCCTTTAAGCACAGATACTCATTGGCGGGAATATCATACGGTAAATTCAATGAATCATCATAACCCATAAGCATAGATGGCCAAATCAAGCTGTGAAATGGAATGTTATCCTTTGCAAGAAAATAGTAATGCTTTGCCTGCTTGTTTTTCCACCATTCTTCCCATTTATTGGGGTTCCCTACGTTCTGTGACCACTCTTTGCTGGCAGATAGATAGCCCGTTACTGCATCGAACCAGACATAAATTCGTTTACCCTCAAAACCTTCAACTGGAACTTTTATGCCCCATTTCATATCTCTTGTTATTGCCCTATCTTCCAGTCCATTCTTTAGCCAATTCTGGGTAAATTTTAGCACACTTGATTTCCAATGTTTTTTATCTTCCATCCAATCAAACAATTTCTGTTCAAATTTACTCAACGCAAGAAATAGATGATCACTCGTCTTCACTTCAGGCGTACTTCCACAAATTTTACATTTCACATCCAGAAGTTCCAATGGATCTAGTATCTTCCCACATTCATCACACTGATCACCCCTAGCTTTTTCATTACCACAGTGTGGACATGTTCCCTCAATGTATCTATCAGGTAAAAAATGATTACAGTTGTTGCAGTAAAACGCATCCACATTTTTTTTGTATATATACCCCTTCTCGTAGAGAGTTAAGAAGACATCCTGCACGACTTTTTCATGATTTTCAGTGGTTGTACGCGTGAAAAGATCAAAAGAAATGCCAAAATGTTTCAAGTCTTCGTTATGCTCGGCATTGTATCTGTCTACAATAGCACGTGGCGTTGTTTTTTCGTTTTCTGCACTGATTGTGATGGGTGTACCATGTTCATCACTTCCAGAAACCATTAGAACGTCTTTACCTTTCATTCTGTTATATCGTGCAAATATATCTGCGGGCAAATAGCATCCAGCCATATGTCCAAGATGTAGTGATCCGTTTGCATAAGGCCATGCCACACCAATGTAAACCTTTTCTTTCATGTGAAATTCTCTATGCTGAATATGAGCACAACATTTAAATATGGCGCAAGCCTAATATATAGCCATAATATTAATGAAAAATAGCATTAATTAGGTACATTAATCAATATTGTAGTTAGTTTAATTTAACCGCTTAACTAAAACATACTGACCTACATGAATTATTAAAATAGAGGAATGTAAGGTCCAACACCTACTATTTGCTAAAAGGCGGATAAAGGTGCTACTTTTCAGAAAATTAAATGAGGTGAAAGTCATGGTAATTGATCCATCAACAACAAAATATATGATTAAGGCTAATATTAAAGCAGAGGGCATAGTAGAGAAATCTGATGTGGTAGGGGCCATATTTGGTCAAACCGAGGGACTTCTTGGCGATGAACTAGATTTAAGAGAATTGCAAAGATCTGCAAGAGTGGGAAGAATAGAAGTAGAATTGGAGTCGAAAGGTGGGAAGAGTAACGGAACTATAACCTTACCGACGTCTCTGGACAGGGTTGAAACAGTAATCCTTGCGGCCGCTTTTGAAAGTATAGATCGAGTAGGGCCATGCAAGGCAACTATTGTTGCAGAAGAAGTCGAGGATGTGCGCGTTGTTCGAAGGAAAAAGGTGATAGATCGAGCTAAAGAATTGCTGAATAAAGTACTTGAAGACAGTAAGGTCAATGGAGAAAGCATAGCTGATACTGTTAGGCAGGCAGTACAAATTGAAGAGATCATCAATTATGGTCATGATCATTGTCCTGCAGGCCCAAATATTGATAAAAGCGATGCGATTGTTATTGTTGAAGGCAGAAGAGATGTACTTAATCTTTTAAAATATGGTATTAAGAATGTCATAGCGGTTGGCGGAACAAATATACCTAAAACGGTGATAGATTTAACGAAAGAGCGGATTACTACCGCTTTTGTCGATGGAGATCGGGGCGGCATACTTATTTTGAAGGAACTATTGCAAACTGCAGATATTGATTTCGTAGCACGAGCTCCTCAGACTCGCGAGGTTGAAGAAATTCCTCAGAAGCTTATTATGAAGTCTTTAAAAAATAAGATTCCGGCTGAACAATATGCTGAGATGTATGACATAAAGCTCGAGAAAAAGGATAAAGATATCGAACCTAAAAAAGAAAAACGTGAACAAAAAACGAAGCAACGTTCTGAGGAACCAGTGGCAGAAAAGCAAAAGGTGGAGGTATCTGATGAAAAACAGAAGAACTACGCGGCTATGCTTGATGAGATTTCAGGTTCTTTGAAGGCAGTGCTGCTTGATGGAAAGGACAAGGAATTGAAGACAATACCGGTGAGAGAATTAACTGATGAGCTAAAGAAAAGTGACAATATTTCTACTGTAGTATTTGATGGTATTATCACCCAGCGACTTCTGGATATTGCAAATAATAAAGACATAAAGGAAATAGTCGGTATAAAAATCGGCAATGTTGTAAAAATGCCCGCGTCCGTAAGGGTTTTAACTAAGAAAGATGTACAATAATCTACATCTTTTCTATTCATTTTTTACATTTTTATATTAGTTAGAGGTAGTTATATTTAAAAGGCGGATAGAAAAGGATAAAAACCCTATATTTTATTTCAATATATTATCCTGATGATGGTGGAAGGTTATAATGCAGAAAGACGAACTTATTCAGCTACATACGTTTTTACTTCAACTGAAAACCCACTTGGAAGATATGGTCGAAAATGATGGCTCATGTGCATTTCAGGCGTACTATAAACTGGATGTTACTCCATATCAGGTTTATAAATCTAAAAGAGAACATAAGCTGGCAGTATTCAAGCTGAGTAAGGGCATTGCAGACCTTTTGGCAGACAACGATTGCCCAGGCTTGGAAAAGATTTCTTGTAGATTAGATTTAATGTCTGAGCGTTTTATGACAAATAAAGAAAAAGAACTTGTTCAGGCTTAAAGTATCAGGCGCATAGTATATGCATCTTCGCCACTTTGGTAAAATTTTGATATTGTATCTATAATAATAAATCCATGTTTTCGATAGAATTCAATAGCTATGTTATTGCTTATTTTCACTTCCAACTCTACGTGTTTTATTTTTTGGATAATTATCTCTTTCAAAAAGTGATTTAGCAAGACAGATCCTGTGTTTTGCCCTCTCTGTTTTTCTGATACTGCTATCATTAGTATTCTTGCACCTTCTAAACTTGTCTTTACCCCTACAATGAATCCCACTATCTTGTGATGCTTTTCGGCCACCAAAAACCCCTGATTAAATGTTTCATGGAAATAGTTAAAGAGACTTGGGTTGTAACGTTCAGTCAGCGTCTCGGATGCTAGTTTTATAACTGGAAACATGTCATTTGGTTGGAATATTCTAACTGTAAACACAGAATAGTATCATACTGATGTGGTAAATGATTAACGGTATCTTTAATAACTGCAGGTTAATTCATAGTCGCTACGAGGCTTTGTTTATGGGGATTGACGACGTTGTTGTAACAAGGATTATATTTAATCGTTTTTCTAAAGAGTTTCAAGATTATTTCGATGTTGATGTTGCTATTGCTGGTGCTGGTCCAGCTGGAATCATTGCTGCACGGTATTTGGCAAAAGCAGGTAAGAAAATCGTTCTGTTTGAAAGAAAGCTTTCAATTGGTGGTGGCATGTGGGGTGGTGGCATGACATTTCCAGTTATTGTTGTTCAGAAAGAATCTAAGCATTTACTTGAAGAAGCGAACATCAAGGTTGCTGATGAAGGTAAAGGATATTATAGTGCTGATTCTATAGAAGCAGTTACAAAACTTTGTTCATTTGCAATTGATGCAGGTGCTAGATTTTTTAATGCAATCTCTGTCGAAGATGTTCTACTAAACAAAAACAAAGAAGTAAATGGCTTTGTTATCAATTGGAGTGCAATAGAAGTTGCTGGCTTACATGTTGATCCACTTGCAATTCGAGCTAAATATTGCATTGATGCTACTGGTCACCCTGCCGAAATCTGTAAAATCGTACGTAAGAAATGCGGTCCGTTAGAAACGAAAAGCGGAGATCTAGAAAATGAAAGATCAATGTGTGCAGATATCGGTGAGAGAGCCGTTGTTGAAAATACAAAAGAGGTTTATCCAGGTCTTTTTGTAGCAGGCATGTGTGCAAATGCAGTATATGGCTCACAAAGAATGGGGCCTATATTTGGTGGTATGCTTCTTTCAGGTAAAAAGGCGGCAGAACTTATATTGAAAAAGCTATAAGACGAGTATAGTACTTTTACCCTCTCATTAATCAAATCATTCAAGTTCAAACTATTTTTATTACAGATATATATCAAAGATATATATCAGAAACACAATAATAGGTACGCATACAATAGTTGTCCATGTTACAACTTGAGCTGTAATTTTTTTATCGATCCCATATGGCACAAGGAACATATTAGTACTGGTTATTGGAAGAATTGAATTTATTACAATAACTGCGAGCCACTCTTTTGGGACAAGATTTAAAATGAGGAGTAAAATCATAAAGATAGCAGTTAATAATGGAGTGATTACTGTTGTTAGGAAGAAAATGTTTCTAACGCTTTGCCAGTGTTGTATTTTTTTTGTTTTTTGTTTTATGTTGAATAATTTTTTCATTTCATCTTTTTTTAGATCAGATGGATGTATTCCTGCACCGACATAGTATAGTGCGGCAGGTATTGTAAGCGCTGTGAAAAACTTAAATACTGTACCTATATCGCCAAAATCTTTGAGATATACTCCTGTTGCTCCATGTATTGTTACGGATAACATGGCAAATATTAGTAAGTACCAGGGGAATATTTTTAGGTATAATGGTAGGGCCTTTATTTTTGTTGTTTTTTCTGATTGTGTTAATTCTTTTTTATGTAGGTGTGATAGAATATATGGTATGATTGCAAAGAGAAAAATTGCACCTATGCTCATGTATATTGCCGCAATCACTCGCCATTCTGGTATTGCAAGCATTGCACCGCCTACAAATGCTGAACTCCTTCCCTGGTTTGTCAAGACTGTTTTTATGTAGAGTTTTTTGTCGTTTTCTTTTAGTTTTTGTTTTTTTGCTTGATAATTGGCATAGCAGTATGCTAGGATGTACATGAAAAATAGGATTACAACACAGGCGATTGAGAACATTATTTCGTTTCTACCGAAGTCAACATCAAGAAAGATTCTAAAGAGGAGTGATGGTACAAAAATGTAGAGTATAACCAGACCTACTTTTTTCATTGTTTTATTTGTTTTTTCTTCTCCAATTAATCGTGATGTGATTATTGTAATTATAAACCCAACAAGTATCCATGGTAGGGTCCATAGCCCCGTTATATATGGGATTATTGCTTCAAGTGTTTCAATCATTGGAACAATCCTTACATTTTTTTTATCTTGTTATTACACGTTTTGCTTTCCCTGTGCTTCGAGGTATTGTCTTGGGCGGTATTGTTTTTACGGGGACGTGCAGGTTTAAGATGCTGTATATTTCATCCTCAGCTTGTTTTTCAAGATCGTCTAGATGCCCTTCTTTGTAGCGTTCTTCAGTTGGTTCTACTTCGACAGAAAGTGAAGTTATGTCACCTTTTTTGGTTTTTATTATTTGATAATTATCACTAACTCCATTAACTTGCATAAGTGCTGCTTCAATCTGGGAAGGAAACACAATAACACCCTTTACCTTCATCATATCGTCGCTTCGTCCTTTTATTCTCGATTGAATTGGAAGTGTTCTACCACATTCACAATGATCTTCGTATAATGTTGCAAGATCTTTAGTTCTGAATCGGATTGCTGGAAATGCTTCTTTTGTAAGTGTTGTAAACACAATTTCACCTGCTTCACCAGGTTCAAGTGTTTCACCAGTCTTTGGATCAATTATTTCAGGATAAAAATGATCTGCATTGATGTGTAATCTTTTATGTTTACATTCAGAAACAACACCCGGTCCAATGATTTCGGTTAGACCGTAATGTTCATGAGCTGTTATTCCCCACCGCTTCTCAACGTTTTTTCGCATTTCTTCACTCCATGCCTCTGCACCAAAAACCCCGGTGTGAAGTTTGAAATCATTGAGTGGATCAAGTCCATTTTCTTCTGCAACTTCTGCAATGTATAATGAATATGAAGGAGTACAAGCAATAACTGTTGCACCAAAATCCTTCATTACATCAATCTGACGTTTTGTATTACCAGAACTAATGGTAATTACCATGGCGCCTATCTTTTGTGCTCCTTTTTCAAATCCATGTGCACCTGTGAAAAGCCCATAACCATATGCATTTTGCATAACATCATCTTTTCTAACACCATTGGCATAGAGAGAACGAGCCATTACTTCACCCCAAAGATCAACATCATTTTTTGTATATGGCCCAACCACAGGTTTCCCCGTTGTCCCTGAAGATGCATGCACTTCTACAATATCATCCATTTCTGTGCAAACAAGACCAAATGGATAATATTCTCTTAAATCATCCTTTGTTAGAAATGGTAATTTCTCAATATCCTTTAAAGTTTTAATATCATCAGGTTTTACATTTGCATTCTTGAGTTTCTCATGATAGAATTTATTATTATCATAAACATATCGTACTAATGCTTTCAATCTCTTGAGTTGTAATTTTTTCAATTCACCTAATGGCATCGTTTCGATTTCTTTGTCCCAGAATTCATCTGACATAAAAGCTCCCTCGTTTGCGTCATGAATAAATCATCTGAATATAATGTTTTTGAAAAAAGAAAGCTATAAATCATATAATATGTTTTACAGGCCAGCATCGAAATTGATGTTTT
>JAUWWG010000094.1 GCA_030616985.1 Thermoplasmatota archaeon | reverse complement strand
GTCATATCGCAGATGCGCAAGTCATCTTCATCAATAAACGTATCATAGATTCTGTCGATTGACAGTTTCCTTAGTTCGTTGTCATCTACATCTATAAATCCCCGGTAATGGTAAAATCCCAATCCTTCGAAGAAATCTTGGTCAACTACGATTGCACCAGTTGAAACAATAATGTCGACCATATTGTGTTTAATCAAATCAACGATGATCTTTTTCATGCCTGCACTGACTAGTGAACCAGCCAAACAAAGAATAACCGTGCAGTCTTTGTCTTTTAACATTGTATCATAAATCTCACATGCTCGTGCAAGATTTCTTGACTGAAACGCCATATGATCAAAGGAATCGATGAGAGGAACGCTGTTAAATGTTTTAATGTCTATGTGTTGAATTTTTTGTTTAAGCAGTTTCTTTTTTTCATATTTCATATCTAATTCCTAAAGCGGATATTTCCATATGCCTTTTCTATTTTTCTACAGTAAGATTTAAACCAGGTTTTTCTCTATCCGATTTCCATATGCATGAATGGGCACTTGCTGAATCAATACTTGTTGCAGCGGTTGAGGCCGCTGAGAAAGAAAAACTGAAAATAATCAGTGAGATCAAGATAAGTATAGGTGAATTGCAACAAATAGAACAGGATATTTTTGAGTTCGCTCTTGAGGAAATTATCAAAACTCAAGGTGACAAATTGAAAAATGTAAAAACTGTAATTGAAACTGAAAAAAGCACATTGAAATGTAAGAATTGTGAACATACATGGGATTTTAGCGATATGAAGAAGAAACTCAACGAGGATGAATCAGAGGCGATACATTTCATCCCTGAGGTTGCTTTTGTTCATGCAAGATGTCCAAAATGCGGCAGCCCAGATTTTGAAATTATGACCGGACGGGGAGTTTCAATAACATCGATTAAGGGAGAAAGGTAAAACTATGGATGCCAGAGTTAGTGTTATCGACAAGCGATTGAAAAATATTAAAAGAATCATTTCTGTAGCAAGCGGAAAAGGTGGTGTAGGAAAAAGTCTTGTTGCATCAAGTCTTGCACTAAATCTAGCGAAAAAAGGATTCAAAGTTGGGCTCTTAGACCTTGATTTATACGGTCCTTCTTCACATATAATTCTAGGTGTTAAAGATGTATTCCCCAAAGAAGAAAAAGGCATCATTCCCCCTAACGTTCATGGTATAAATTTTATGTCAATTGTTTACTTCACTGAGGATAAACCGTCTCCATTTAGAGGTATTGACATTTCAAATATAATCATAGAGCTATTAGCTATTACTCAATGGGGATTACTAGATTTTCTTATCATCGATATGCCTCCAGGTATGGGCGATGAAACCCTTGATGTTATTCGATTTATTAAGAAAAGTGAATTTCTTGTGGTGAGCACTCCCTCAAAGGTTGCACTTGGTGCAGTTAGTAAACTTCTTAAGATACTAAAAGAGCTGAAAATTCCAATCATTGGTGTATTGGAGAATATGTCAATGACTAGATCTTCATTTATTAAAAATGAAATTGACAGTATGGATCTGCCATATCTTGGATGTATCTCCTTTGATAATGCTCTTGAGGAATCAATTGGAAAACCCAATAAACTTTTAGAATCTGATTTTATGAAAGATTTAGACGATTTGTTAGAAGGAATCAATCTTTAAAAGAATGGAATGATAATTTAATTTGACATGAAAGGTAGCTATATTTTGATTGTTGAACTCAAAAACGATTCGATAATATCAATTGGTAAAAAAGTAGAAGAACGTTTTAACAAAGGATATTACATATACGTCGGCTCAGCGTTGAATGGATTGGATCAAAGAATACAACGACATCTGAGAAAACAAAAAAAGATCCATTGGCACATTGATTATCTGTTAAAACATGCAGTAGTTATTGATGTGTTTTACAAGGAAAACAAGGTTAGAGAAGAATGCAATATTGCAGAAAAACTGGATGTACAATTATTTTCAATTCCTGGTTTTGGTTGCGCTGATTGCCGATGTAAAAGTCATCTTTTTTACGGATCTTTTGGGGAGGTTATGTCTGCCGTTGAAAAATTGCAGATGAATTCATACCATTTTGATGCAAACTATTAAAACTCTTTTTACTTTATATGTAGATGTGAGATAGTATGGTTGTAGTTGTTTATACTACGATAGATAATATGCAAGACGCTAGGAAGATAGCTCATACGTTAGTTGAAGAGCAACTTGTAGCATGTGTCAATATAATTCCAAATGTAGAGTCGGTGTATAGATGGAAAGGCAATATCGAGGAGGATAATGAATATATCCTTATTGCAAGAACAATCGATGATAATGTGGAAAAAACGATACAGAGAATAGAACAGATTCATACCTATGAACTTCCGGATATCATTGTTCTACCTGTTACAGGTGGTCTTAAGGATTATCTTGATTACGTTTCTAATGAGACAACATGAAATTTGTGTCATTAATTTCAAGCGGGATAGACTCTCCAGTTGCTACATATCTTCTTTCAAAAAAAGCAGAAGAGATGATCCTTGTTCATGCAGATGGTAGACCTTTTACTGATAATAGAGAGATTGATAATTTTGTTCTTATTGTTAAACACCTTAAGAAACAAATCTCTTGCGATATTAAAACATATATTGTACCTCATGGGAAAACACTTCATTCTTTTAAGCAAAATTGCGATGACAAGTTTACATGCGTGTTTTGCAAACGAATGCTTTTAAGATATGCTGAAAAAATAGCTATGAATGACGAAGCTGATGCTATTATTATGGGGGACTCGCTTGGTCAAGTTGCGTCTCAGACCCTTCAAAACATTCGTACTGTCGAACAGGCAATAAACCTTCCAATTTTGAGGCCGCTTATAGGGTTTGATAAGGAGGATATCATAAAAATTGCAAAGGAAATAGGCACATATGATCTTTCTATTCTGCCCTCTGATTCATGTAGTGCTGTTCCACATAAACCTTCAACCAAAGCAAAACTCGAAAAAATCTTAGAATGTGAAGAGAAAATAGATGTCAGTGAACTTGTTAATCATGCGGTAAATAATTTAGAGGTAGTCCCGCTCTAGATTCGTTTTTTCAATCCATCCTGAAATAGCATCTGTTTTCACATCAAGTTTTTTGATATAAGGTTTAATATCCATTACGGGTGTCCCTTCTATTGCGTCTAGCCCTCTAACCGATAATATGTTGTCCTTTTGCTCAACTAGTTCTACTACCGCATGTCCTATGGGATTTGGTCTGTGTGGCGATCGTGTTGTAAAGAGGCCATGAGACATTGTGTCCCATGGGGTGATTACTAGTAAAGAAAATCCTTTTGATTTGTGAAGCCAGTAGAAGACATGTAGATGTGTAAATCCCTCTATGTCTTTCAAACCACCTTCATATTCCTTGGATATTTCTATCTTTGAGATTTTATCATTACCCTGAAATGGTGCATCTGCTGTTGTCTTATATGGTGAGTGGACAACCCCTATGATTTTTAGATCAACCGACATTTGAGTCAAGTATTACAGCTCCATTCTCCTTCTTTTAAAAAGTTCTAATTTATCAAGCGGATCTGCCATCGGTTTTGGACTATGGTAAACAGAAATTGTATTTAATCCAGTAAACGATTTTTCTATATTATCTAATTCTTTTTTTGTCAAAGGTGGTACAGCGCAAGGTCGAAGCGGAGTATTGATCTGTACCTCATCTGGCTCTATTTCTCGCGAAAGTTCTGCAAGTTCGTTCGCATAGTTTTTGTTTTCATTGATAAACATTATTTGAAGGGCAAATTTTCCATGGAATTTTTTTTTCATTGCCTTGATACCACTGAGTGTTTTTTCAAAGGTTATTCCCTCTGCAGGGTGACTTATTTTCTGGAAAAGTTCTTGATTTGGCGCATCAAGTTTTGCAACTATGATATCCAGATTATGAAGTGTTCTCTGTACGTTTTCATCATATAGTAAGGAAGAGTTTGTAAGTATTGCCAATGGTATGTTTGTGAGTTCTCGAATTGTTTCAATTGCTTCATGCATATTATTTGCTAGGGTTGGTTCCCCCATTCCAGAAAATGTGATGACATCAGGAGTTGTGTGCTCAATGGCATTTTTTACTTCTTCCCTCACTTTGTTTATTGAAACAAAAGTGTCTCTTTTTGAGGTGATTTTTTCTGTTTTTTCTAGCTGACAATAGATACAGTCAAATGAACATATCTTTTTTGGTGAACATATAAGATCAACGCCTAGCGATTTTCCTAATCTCCATGAAGCTACGGGCCCATATACAGTTTTCATAATGTTCGGTTGAAATATTGTTTTGTATTTTAATATTGTTGTATGCTGCAAAGCAATCGAAGTTTTTATGGTAAATAATTCTCCTACTTTATTAATGAGATTTTTATTCGAATCTGGTCTTGATTGCTACCAATTTTTAGTAAAATGGAAAGATTTAAAAACCCCCTTTGTTATACCATATACTGTAGATTTGTGTTTTTGACATACAATATCTTGTGTCTGGTGTGATTGGAATGGAGTGTCCATATTGTCAACATCCTGAAACGAAAGTTACTGATTCCCGCGATACTGGGACGTATGCAATTCGAAGACGGCGAGAATGCCTGAAATGCAATAAGCGGTTCACGACCTATGAGTACGTTGAGATGACACCGGTATATATCATAAAAAAGGATGGTAGGCGGGAAAAATTTGACCGAAATAAGATCAAAAAAGGCCTAATGAAGGCCCTGGAAAAACGCCCAGTTGGTCATGACCGGATAGAGGAAATGCTTGATTCCATAGAAGAGAAAATAAGAAGAACCGGTAAGGAAGAAATCGAAAGTTCGGTAATTGGAGAATATGTTATGAATGCCCTAAAGGAGACTGATCAGGTTGCATATATTCGGTTCGCTTCTGTTTACAGATGTTTTGCCGATATTACTTCTTTTGAAAGGGAGATTAAAAATCTAACAGAATAGAAAATGGTGAAGGAGAAATAAGATATGATACGAAAAATTAGGAAAAGGGATGGGAAGATTGCTGATTTTAACCCTATAAAAATAACAGAGGCTATTTGGAAAGCCGCTCAAGCAGTTGGTGGAAAGGATTACAGGAAGGCAGGTGAGCTTACAAATAATGTGATGGATTTTCTTGAGAAGAATCTTAAACGCGGTGAGATGTCAACAGTAGAACAGGTACAGGATACTGTGGAAAAGATACTAATCGAAGAGGGTCACGCGAAAACTGCAAAAGCCTATATTCTTTATAGAAGGCAACATCAGGATATTCGTGAAATAGGTGGTCTTCTTAAGGATATAGATGTGGTTGATGGTTATCTTAGCATGATGGATTGGAAGGTGAATGAGAACAGCAACATGAGTTATTCACTTCAGGGATTAAATGTCTATGCAACCGAAAATATTGTTTCTAACTATTGGCTCCATAAGATATATCCTCCCGAGATAGGGGATGCTCACTCCAAAGGAGATTTCCATATTCATGATCTTGGAACTCTTGGAGCGTATTGTGTTGGATGGGATTTAAAGGATATACTTCTACTAGGATTCCGGGGAGTAACCGGCAAAATCGAGAGCAAACCGGCAAAACATTTTGGTACTGCTCTAATGCAGGTAGTAAACTATTTGTATACATTGCAGGGAGAAGCAGCAGGTGCCCAGGCATTGTCAAATTTCGATTCGTTGCTCGCTCCGTTTATACGGCATGACAGCTTAAGCTATGCAAATGTTAAACAGGAGATGCAGAAATTCTTATTCAACATGAATGTTCCCACAAGGGTTGGCTTTCAGAGTCCTTTTACAAATATCACCATGGATCTTACAACACCGAGTTATATGGTTGATGAACCTGTTATTATAGGTGGAGATCTCATGGATGATAACTACAGTGACTATGCTGATGAGATGGACGTGATGAATCATGCGTTTGCAGAAATCATGTCTGATGGAGATGCAAAAGGAAGACCATTTACCTTCCCGATTCCAACCTATAATATCACCAAGGATTTTGACTGGAATAATGATGGTCTTGATCCTCTTTGGGATATGACGGCAAAGTATGGCATACCTTACTTTTCAAATTTTATAAACAGTGATATGAAACCTGATGATGCCCGCTCGATGTGTTGTCGGCTTCGTCTCGACAACAGAGAGCTTCGTAAGCGTGGAGGCGGTTTATTCGGTGCAAATCCAAAAACAGGTTCCATTGGCGTTGTAACCATAAATATGCCAAGGATTGGTTATATTGCAAAGGGAGAAAATGATTTTTTCGAAAGATTGGATAACTTAATGACTCTAGCTAAGGAGAGTCTTGAGATAAAACGGGAGATCATAGAAAACTTGACCGTTAGTGGCCTTCACCCATATTCACGATTCTATCTGTCGGATGTAAAGAAAACCTTTGGTGAATACTGGAAGAACCACTTTTCTACAATAGGTATCATTGGAATGAACGATGCCTTGCTGAACTTTATGAACAAGAGTATAGGGGATAAAGAAGGTAAGAGATTTGCAGAGAAGGTTCTGGATTACATGAGGGATAAAATGGCAGATTTCCAGGAGGAAACTGATAATATTTTCAATATCGAAGCAACGCCTGCTGAGGGAACAAGCTACCGCTTAGCCAGAGTTGACAAGGCACAGTTTCCAGATATAAGAACCTATAACCAAGAGATATATTCAAACAATGGAGGTGGAGATGTAGAGCCATATTATACAAATTCTACTCAGTTACCTGTGGGGTATACAACAGATGTTTTTGAGGCACTTGATCTGCAGGATTCATTACAATCAAAATACACAGGCGGTACTGTCTTACACATGTTTCTTGGAGAAGAAGAACCATCCCCAACGGCCACAAAAAAACTTGTAAGAAAGGTAGCAGAAAATTATTCGCTGCCGTACTATACTGTTACACCTACCTTCAGTGTCTGTCCAGATCATGGATATGTGGCAGGCAAGCATTATAATTGCCCAACATGTAAGTTCGATAACAAAACTACTGAATGTGAAGTATATTCAAGGGTGGTAGGATATTTGAGACCCGTGAATCAGTGGAACAGAGGTAAAAAACAGGAATTTATTGACCGCAAGACATTTGATATGATGAATAAGGAAGTAATGGTTGTACAATGAAGATAGGGGGACTTCAAAAGACATCATTGTTGGATTACCCAGGTATTCTTAGTGCAATAATCTGGACGACGGGTTGTAATTTTCACTGTCCATTCTGTTACAATAAGCAACTTGTGTTGGGAAAAACAGAAATAATATCTGAAGAAACTATTCTATCATTTCTTGAAAAAAGAAGAGATGTGTTGGAAGGCCTATCGATTTCTGGTGGGGAGCCACTTTTACAAGAGGACATTGTTGATTTTACAGAGAAAGTAAAAAAACTTAATTATCTCATAAAAATTGATACGAATGGTGCTTTTCCGGAGAGACTTAAGGAACTTATTGATAAGAAACTTGTTGATTATGTTTCAATGGATGTAAAGGCACCAAAGAAAAAATATGTCCAGCTAGCCGGTGTTAAAACTGATATCTCTAAAATTGAACAGTCCATTGATTTAATAAAAAATGAAGCGCCTGATTATGAATTCAAAACAACGGTCGTTCCAGGTATGCTCAATAAAAAAGACATCGTTGAAATAGCAAAATGGTTAGAAGGATCCAAGCAATTTTATCTTCAGCAATTTAAGAGTGATTCGCCGCTAATATCATCAAAACTGAATGATGTTGTCCCGTATTCTAAAGGGGAACTCAATGAGATGTTACAGGAGATAAAACCATTTTTCAAAAACTGCAGTCTTAGGGGTGTTTGATTATTGTAGATGAAAAGGTCATTAGGGATATGGATTTAACTAGAGAGGTGCTGGCAGAAACTGATTGTTCTATAGTTGTCGTGAAAAATGGCGATGTATTAATTAAAAAGAAAGGAGATGGGATTAGACCTATCTTAGAGGTAATAGAAGAAGTAAAGGAGGAAATTCAAGGTTCCATTGTTGGAGATAGGATTCTTGGTAAAGCCTCAGCCCTTCTCTGCAGCTATTCTAAGGCAAAAGGTGTCTATTCTCCCCAGGCAACAAAAACTGCAATTGCTGTTTTGATCATAGCTGGTATTCCCAGTCAAATAGATGAAATGATTCCATATATCAAAAATAGGGGTGGAAGCGATGTTTGCCCCTTTGAAAAAATGCTTTCGGACATCGATTCACCTGAGGTAGCATATGAAATTTTAAAGGGAAAAATTTTGAGATAAAAGCAATGATGAATTTTCTAAATTGTAAGAATGAGGTAAAAAACTATGGAGCAAATAAGTTTTTGTGGAATGGTCTGTGATGAATGCCCAGCATTCTTAGCGACCCAGAAGAATGATGATGACGAAAGAAAGAAGGTTGCCGAAATATGGTCTAAGCAGTACAATGCAGACATCAAAGCTGAGGATGTTAATTGCGATGGATGTTTATCAGAAGGGAAAAGACTTTTTTTCCACTGCAATGTTTGTGAAGTAAGAAAGTGTGGGCAGGAGAGAAATCTTAAAAATTGCGCCTATTGTAATGAATATGCCTGTAAAAAACTCAGCCCAATTTTTGAGGTAGCACCTAATACTAAAAAAATTCTTGATCAAATCAGAAAAAACTTTCAACTTAGCAAGTGATATCTTTTCTGGTTTAACGGGGCAAAAACATACGATAAAAAAGAAATACTGCAAATGTGTTGATAGGGAGATTAATATGGATTACGAGTTAGCGGTTATTGGGGCTGGACCTGCAGGATATTCAGCAGGTATATATGCAGGAAGATCAGGGATAAAAACAGTTATTTTTGATAAAAGTGGCGGTGGGGGACTTGCGATGCTTTCCCCAAACATTGAAAATTATGCTGGTTTTGAGTCTATTTCTGGTACAGAACTTATGGAGAAAATGAAACAACATGCCAGCAAATATGCCGATATTCATTTTTATGAAGACGTAAAAAAAATAACGAAATCTGAAGATATATTAAACATTGAAACATCAGAAGGTAAATATACTGTCGGTGCAATTCTTTTTTCAACAGGAACTGAGCATAGAAAACTTGCGGTTCCAGGCGAGATGGAGCTCCAAGGAAAGGGCGTATCCTATTGTGCTACATGTGACGGCTTCTTCTTCAAAGATAAAAAAGTAGCAGTTATTGGTGGTGGTAACTCTGCACTTATCGAAGCTATTTTTCTGAAGCAAATAG
>JAUWWG010000135.1 GCA_030616985.1 Thermoplasmatota archaeon | reverse complement strand
CACATATCACCGAGAAAAGCGATACGGTTATACCCAACAGCAAAATAGTTCCAACGATTTCCGAAACCGCCTCATCATCTGCCCTCTTATGTTTCATAACTTTTTCCTCCTCTCATTTAGAACAAAAATTTAAAAACGAAAAATGAAATTATTCCAAGAATGCAACTGTATCTAACCCCCGAAGAAAGTTTACCATCCATCATAAATCCTGCTAGAACTCCAGCGCCAATACTTTGAACAAACACAAAAGAATACAATGAATATCTCAATTGCAGTGGATCAACCAGATCCATAGGTAAAATACCTGCAAACTGATTCATTTGGTCTGTTTGAAGATCAATAAAAGACATGAAAACAGTTCTATTGAGAATCACTATGATTGCTAAAAATACAAAAAAGCACAGTAAAATAACTATTGTATAAATAGACATGTCCCTTTTTCTTTGGTCTTCTAGCCGATTGACCTGATTGATTTCACCTGCCGCTGCCTTAAAAATTTTCGGCATGCTACCCCCCATCATTACTCCCTTGTTTATGGTGACAACTATTCGTCGGATGATGGCAGAGTTCATTTTAACTGCAAAATCAGTAAACACATCTTTTATTGAGACATTCCATGATAGTTGCATTTTCATATTTTTAATTTCGGGTTTTAGTTCTCCATAATGACCTTTTTCTGCAGTTTTAATCGCCTCAAAAATTGTCATACCTGTAGAGAGAGCATCCCCAATTTCAACAAGGAACTCAGGCAATCTTTCTTGTATCTGTTTCCTCCTTTTCATTTCTAGATATTTATAGAAGCCGACTGGACCTATTACAACAAGCACCCCTAGAAAAATACTATCAAAATAGAAATACATATTGGGATCCAAATACCCGAAATAACTTAACACATAAATTATGCCATAAAAAAGCGCCATTAATCCAACTGAAAGTAACAAAATGAAAAGAGGTTTTCTGTTTTCTTTAATGCGATGTTTAAAATTATTATTTTGCACCGATTTTACTTTGCTAATTTCCTCAAGGCTAGTTGATTTTACCAACATGTAAAATCCAACGTATGCCACTGGCAGGATTACAAATGAAAAAAATAATAGTATCGTCATGGAGAGCTTCATTGAACCGCCAAAAAATCCCATTACGGTAAGAATGATAACTAAAAATATGGGAAAAGCAATGACAGATATAACAAAGATTTCTCCTATTACACTAAGCATATCTAGATCTTTCTTTCGTTCAAGAAGATCATCCTGCATGTATTTTTCTGCGAAGGTTGAGAGATATATATGCAAATCACTACCTGACTGGATCGTTCCTATCATTCCCTGAATAAATGCTCTGAATTTTTTTGATGGGGAAATCTCGATAGCATTTTTCAGCGCAGTAATACTATCCGTACCCATAACCACAATATCTTTTGCAATTCTTTTTGCTTCCTTCTGAATTTCGCCATATACATCTATTGATGAAAGTGACTGAAATATCTCAGCGGGTGAAACACCAGCTACCGCCATTGAACTTATAAAATTCGTTGCGTATGGCAAAACCAAGTCAATGTTTCTTGCTCTTTTTTTGATGTAATATGTAGGAAGATACTGATATGTTACCCATATACAAACCGCGACTGTTACTGGTACTAGGACAATAGATAACATGGCATAAATCGAGGGAATGAATATATGAATTGAAAGGACAAGAATAAGGGCACCAATTAAACCTATGATTGTATTCATTAGCGCCATAGAACAGTATACATCGTAACCCATAGCGATATCGGCTTTTGATAATTCGATATTTTTTTCTATAAGCTTATCTGTTTCCTTTGAGAAAATATTTCCAAATATCTTGGCACAAAATGTTGAATATTTTGTTGATTTCATAAGGTATCCTCTTTTACCTTCCGCAACACCGATTCAGGATTTTTACGATATTCTGATACAATTTTTCCGACCTGTTCATATGATCTTAAATTTCTTCTTTTCATCCACTCTAGAATTACCATCCTGTTGCTTAGTTCTTGATGGAGTTGTTCATCATCCCATCCACGTTGTAGTTTAATTTTATCAAACATTGAACTTCCACCACTGTATTCAAATCGATCATCCCTCTCTGAAATCCAACTAAATGGAGTCATCGTAACAAGTCGATTTGACTCAGGATCGAGTTTTATTATCTCATTGACATTTGTAACTCTCCTTGCAGGCATTCCGTCGACTGTGACAGTGTTTAAAAACACCGCAAGATCAAGAGATGTAAGTAACACTCTTGGTAGCGAAATAGGGGGATTTTCAAGCCGTTGAATAAGTGCGCGTAAATTACTTGCATGAATGGTTGAATACGAAAGATGACCGGTGGTCATTGCCTGGAAAAGTGTGTATGCCTCCTTTCCACGAATCTCTCCAACGATGATTGCTTGTGGTCGCTGACGTAACGCAACGCGAACAAGATCAAACATATCAATATCTTTACCGGATTTTGTTGCCTCCGAGGAGGAAAATCCAGTTCGTGTAGTCCCTGCTATCCAGTTTTTATGAGGAAGATTAAGCTCCCTCGTATCTTCGATTGAAACAATCTTGAACGATGCTGGTAAAAAAAGAGAAAGTGCGTTCAACATTGTTGTTTTACCCGTTGCCGTCCCCCCACAAAAAAGCATAGAAGCGTTTTGTTCAATAACCATCCAGAAATAAGCAGCCATGTGTAACGACATTGTGTTATTATTGATCAGATCAATTGGAGTTAGTGGATCTTCTTTGAATTTCCGGATAGTAAATGTAGAATCTTGTGTTATGGTTCTAGCAAGTGTAGTCTGAAGACGAGAGCCATCTGTGAGTTTTCCATCAACCACCGGATTATACACAGAAATCTGTTTTCCAGCTATTTGAGACAACTTTACCACAAACGAGTCCAATGCATCACCGCAATCAAAGATTATATTACTCGAAATCGACTCATATTTTTTATGGAAAATAAAAAGCGGAATCTCTTGGCCGTCGCATGAGATATCTTCAATTCCCTCATCATGCATCAAAATATCTATTTTGCCATACCCTGCAAAATCCCGAAGTATGTGATAAAAAATCTTATCCTTAGATTCGGCTTCCAGTTTAATATGATTCTCCTTGATAATAGTCTGTAATGATCTTGCAAGATACTCATTTTTCCCCTTCTCATCCACATCAAAATCATCGGTATCGGCACGTGTTCTAAATAAATAAGTTAGTTTGTTTTTGATTTGTTTTTCCTTCTCCTCAAGTTGGGGCTCGATGAGTTCATATACATACTCACGTAACACTTCGTTAAAAACAATTCGCCTGGAGCCAAGCCCCTTCCATCCAAACCCTGTTTTCTCATCCACTGCCCTTGTATCATATTTATTTTCATTGATGATCTGCATTTTAGTAAGCGCAACGTTAGACTCATCTCTCTCCCCTTTAATCATCATATTTTTATTCTCAAAAAGTTCCTTCATTGCTCCCTGTGTTTCACTCTTAACCTGCAGAAGATCCGGGCCCATAACCATATTTTGGCTTTCACAAGTCTGATTACCAAACATCCTACCGTTGAAATTTCCATCCAATAGCTGCCCACTCCCAATAGAATTTGCACTAAGAGGAAACTTTGGTTCCGAGATTGTACAGGGGTCGATACTAGGATATCTAGCCGGGTAGTTTTTTATTTCAAAAAGCTTGTCCGAGGTATCATCATTATCAGATATCAGTTTAGATTGTTTTTCTGTTTTAACATCAGGCTGTTTCCAACCTATTTTTAATGGCTCTCGAATTTCTTTTGTAGGTTGTTTTGAAACAACCTCTAATGGTTCGTTAGATGAAATGTTTTTAATTATGTTTTTCTTTTCACTTTCGTTGAGTAGGGAATCTATTTCTTCCCCTATTTCTAACCGCAAGGTACTCATGTTATTCTTTGTTGATTTTTGATTTTCTTCTGAGTTTCTATTTTTATGAGACGGCCTTGGATTGAATCTTATTCGTTTGTTGGTAAATCGGTCGATAAAATTCGTTCGTGTATGTGATAAAAAAATACCATCTTTAATTGTCTGCGACTCCATCTTTTTTTTCATTTCAAATCATGCCTCCTTACCCATTTTTACAAGGGAAAAGAGACAATTTTTAATGCAATGTGCTGCTGATCGAGCACATTATTCTTCTCCTAATATTACCTTTTTTGTCCTCTCCCCAAGTAGATTTTTACAACAAAATATTTTCCAGTTTAAATAATTTATATGCATGTAGCAATGCAGATGCATATTCACCCGCTTATTTTTAATGCAAAATATGTTGTTTTTCATTAGTGTCATCTATTATATGCCTTCTGTTCTGATGTAGAAACTAACTATAAATCTTGATAGTATATTGAAGTGGTAGTACGTTTTATGCATCATGGAAACCATCTAACAATTCGACTAGCAGAATATTTTTGCCAAAGAGAGATTCCAAAATAGAAAAAGAGAGAATTAGGGAGAAAGAACTGAATTTAATTTATACATATCATCCACCATCCGTCGTGGTAAATAATTTCGTCTCTCCACTGATCACAGTAATACCATATCGAAGTTGAGCTTTGAATTCGTAAGTGGTTTCACCATCTAAATTTATAATATTCTTATTGTAGGAGTGTAAGCCTGACTTTGGGCTCCATGAAGTGTTTGTCCAGTTTCCCTCGCTCTGCTTTTTGTACGCAAACCGTACATCACCAGAACCATAGTCCTTGAAATCATAAAACATGTTTAGCGTCACAGACTTATTGTCGATATGAGTAGCATTCAAAGTAGTAACAGTTGGAGTCATATCCGTTTCTCCTTCGTGAAGAACGCCTATAAATAACGCAGAAT
>JAUWWG010000140.1 GCA_030616985.1 Thermoplasmatota archaeon | reverse complement strand
ATAGAACCCGATGGCCAGTATTTAAGATAGCTTCTACCCAAAAAGATACCAAATTCTCTTCTTTTCCGATATAACCAATAATTACAATATCGTCAGTATAACCAATAGTTACTTTCACATGAAACTTTTTCCGTAATGTTTTGACATATGTTTTAATTTCATCGGCGGTATCACAGGTAGATTGTTTTTTACATTTATTACACTTCGGGAGGCCATGTACTATTAACGTATCAAACTTGAACTCATCGTTAGATTTTTTCTGCATGGGGCAACCTATCAAACTTTTAGAATGGCTGAGAGGATCAGAGGAATGTGGATCTCAGCCATTCGTAGGTGCCAAGGAAGCAGTCCTTGGCAATTAATTTATAAAAAACTGATATTTAAAGCGTTGCGGTTACGATAGGCAACTATCGTAATGTAAACCTATAACCCGTATCGGGATAAAAAGCACCGTCAGCTATAAATAATAGTGATTGCACCTCCAGGCTCATGCCAAATAGTATGTCCATCAAATTCTGAACAAGCTATATTCCAATAGTAGCTGACATTATTTTTCCATGATTCATGTTCGTTCCACGTTATATTGTGTAGAACATGATAATCATTGTTTCTTAATACAATATACGTGAACTCATTCTCATCATCAGGAAATATCTCACGTAAATACCGTGCATAAATATCATCGGTTGTTTCATCTCTCTCGCCATTAGTATATCCAATTCCATATACTGTGAAAGAACAAATCAATATAATCACCAGCATCAATAACACATTTATTGTTTTCCATTTCATATTTTCTCTCCTTGGACGTTTCACTATATTGTAACGGTTTAAAAAGCGTTACACATTATTTAATAGTTATGATGGAATAGCTGAGAAAATCAAAGGAGGTGAATCCAAAAATAAACTCAGCTATCCCAAAAATACGAACATCATCGTCTTTTAAAAGGTTACGGTGGGCAACTGTCGTTATCTTCCCAGCCTTCTTCAACTGTTATTTTTCCTTTTGCAGTTAATTCCCACCATAATCTGGGGCCAGTGGTATCATTAAAACATTTTTTAAGATAACCGCGATTGACTAATTTTTCACAGATAGCTATCTCTCTTTCATGTTCATGATTATAGTTCCTCTTACGTGGGATATTATAGATTGCACCAACATCGGAGACGAACAATCTTTTATTCGGATAGCCCCTTTTCAGTAGTGTAAATTGACGTATACCTAATCTCATCATTGAAATCCTTCCAGTATTAACTATAAAATATATATAATCATCATAAAAAGGTTACGATAGTACAATATCGTAATTAATTCTCTGTTATATTCACTTTTGGCATTTCTCCATCTTTTAAAAATCAAATCTTCGAGTAACATCTACCATGATACCGCAACCAAGATTATAGGAATAGAAATCAATATGCTTATCCCGCCGATGAAACCCCATATCTCTTCGTCAGAGATTTCAGCAGCAACCATAAACCTCCGTACCGTAGGAATGTCACGTATTCTCATGTTTTCATGATAATAAATCTATTGCTTTATTTAAAAGATTGCGGTTACGATATTATCGTATCATAATTATCCTTATTTAATTCTATCAACGTTATAGATACAAAATCTATTATTTTTTTTAACTCATCATATGAAATGCCAAAAGTTTTAAGTTTGTTTATCAACTCTGTACAACTCCGTACTGATATCGTTTTCCCATCCTTAGGCATAATAATTAAGTCTCTTGTGAATTGTTCTTTGCCTACAGATACGCAGATACAACCAAAATCGGGTATATCATAGATATTTTCCATAATCCTCCGTTAGTAACATGGATTAAATAAGATATTACGATATAATGCTATCGTTCATTCCGGCCTACGGGGTACGGTTGAAAGTAATGGCATTCTGGACATTTCCATCCGCCTGTCAGGGTGGCCATCTCAACTCCGCAGTCGGGGCAATATCGTTCTTTCATTCGCACCCCCATTATACAAAATATGTTAATGCCGCCTATAGCAATTAGACTAACAATGGAGCAACAACTAGAAATTTGGTGCAGATCCCATGCCCACGAATCATAAAAATCAGTCAAATACCAACTGCTACCTGCTGAACAGCGGGCAATCAGGTATGTACAAGCAAAAAACCACAACACAATTCTGCAAGGAAGTCTAAACTTAATTGGAACTGCTCTGATCTTATAGAAAACAGTTGAAAAGAACAATAACGCTAGAATGCACACTATGAGACCAAATGGTATCGAACCCATGGTTAAAAAATTTACAAATTCTCTATTGGCTTCATTGGCTATGAATCGATCAGGCTCGTTTAAATAGATATTATATGAAAGAAGCACATCTACCATTACACCAACAATTACAACATTTGCCCATAGTGTTACTTCCCATATCCAATTTTTCACATTATCACCGATCAATTACGATATGCGACTGTCGTAATCAGTCAAGATATTTTTTTATAATCTTTCTTGATTCTTCTGACTTTGGCAGTACCTTATATATATCGGTGAGTAGGGTATATAATCTTTCCTCCGAAAGGGGCCTTCCGTGTCTGGAGATAATTTTTAAAATTAAACAATGAATGGGGTCTGTAAAACTCAATAATTCAATAACTTTTGATTCCTCCTTGATTCTATAGGCGTTTGTTTTTCCGATAATCCAATGATCCACTATATTTTGTTTTTTGAAGTCATCCAATATCCGTTTCGCGGTGTAATAACCAACACGGGCATGCTTTTGTATTTGCTTTAAAGTAATCGTTTTTCCAGTCATCAACAATGAAAGAATCCGAATGTTTGCATTGTTGCCCAGTACCTTCTTCAACTCGTTCAATAACATTTTATCTCAACTCAATCAATAAACCGATAGCCATTAAAAAGGTTACGGTAGGGTTCTATGCTTATTACATCTTATTTTTGTTTTTCCACACGATTTTGCCATCAATCAATTCAAATTGATGGTGAATTTGTTTTTTGAGCCATTCATCAACTTCGATTCGGCCAGCAAGCACGTCTTTGATGAATTCAGAGCTCTTTTCCGGTTCGGTTTTACAATGCTCGTGTGCAAAAATGATTTCATTTTGCAGATGAATAGTTTTAAACGGCTCTGATATGTCTATTGTTTTATTACAAACTTTGCAGATCGGCATCGGATATACTGTTTTTTCCATCATTTATTTACACCTGTAAATTCATCATCATCTTCCCAGACAGTAAATTTTGTTTTGCAAACCTTGCACTGATACCCTTCATGTGACCATGCCTGGCTTTCTCCGTATCGTTCCTGGTCAGTAATGCAACCATCATAATTGATATTTCCTTTGATTAAATCAGAACTTCCACATTTGGGACATTGAATTTTCGTCATTAAAGCCCATCATCGATATTTGATATTATTTTTTAATCTTTCGTTTGCAATATTACAATACCTTATTTTGAAGTATTTTTTGTTGATCCTGATTTACATTCTAATAGTATGTTCATCTAATAGATATTCATACCATGATTTAAGATGCGGTTCAACAATAATTATTTTTCCATACTTAGGTTTATAATTTGCACAATTTCTACAACTCATTTTTCAATCGCCTTTTTTGAAATTTATCTAATCTAACAGGAATGTTCTTTAATCTTTTATTTGCAATATCGCAATACTCCTTACCGATTTCAAAACCAATATAATTACAATTAAACCTCCTGCTTACAACAGCGGTTGTACCACCACCCATAAAATTATCCAAAACAACATCTCCCTTTTGGGAACAAATCCTTAATATCCTCTCAACAACCTTTTCAGGCATTTGTGTTGGATGTATCCTATCTGCTTTTGAAATATTATGGGGGATGTACCAGACAGAAGTCAATGCATCATCAAGACCGCAATTCT
>JAUWWG010000070.1 GCA_030616985.1 Thermoplasmatota archaeon | reverse complement strand
TGGAACATATGATTTATTCGATAGCTCTGAAACTGGAGAAAAGACAACTGTTGAAAAACAAGATAATGAAACCTATCTGATAGACATTGATGGAGATGGTAGTTGGGATCATACTTTTAGCATGGCTGAAGGGCTTTCTGTTTATAAGAAAGGGGAAAATGGCGGAACTCCTGGTTTTGAACTTATCCTTGTTGTTTGTGCTTTAATCTTAGTCTTATTATGGAAACGGAAAAGAAAATGAATATGAAATTGCAATTTGAGAGAGAAAAATGAAAAAACATCTGCAAAATCTAAAAACATTTGTGAAGTGGGAAAAGGAAAGAATAGGGGAATGATATTGTGGAAATATGGATAAGAAAATATTAGACTGTGAATCAATCGAATCTACATATGATTCTTTAGAAAAAATTACCAATATTTCAACGGAAGATATTAAGACATTTTTAACTGAGTTTGACCTTGATAATTATTTTGACTCACTCCAAGCTACTGAAAAAGATTGGGGAGATAGATTAATTTTGAGAATATTTAAGAGTGAATTCAATCCATCTTTGGATTATGATTCAACATGCTGGTTCCATGGTTGCAGGACATACGACTCGAATAAATTTGAATTGGGGATATTGCCCTTGGGTGGAGTTATAGAAGAAATATGGGATTTTCTATTTAATCTAGTTGATGATAAAATATCGAGAGAGAAATGGAGTAATTTCAGATTAAAACTTGAAACTGATTTGGATAATAACTTTGCACACTTATATCGCTTAAAAATCAGAGATTCATTTCATTATGGGCCTTATGCATATTTGATAAGGGATGTAATTTTCATACCTGAGAAGTTAAGTCAACATGATTACCTAAATACACCTGAAATTGTAGAGGACATATGTAATTGCTATAAAGACTGTTTTGATTTTGATTTATTAAAGGAATATCAAATTAATACTAAGAGATGCATTGTTAAATTCAAATCAGATGATTCTCGTGAGGAAAACATAGGAGATGCACTATTTTATTTATATGATGTCATGAATGGAATAGAGATAAGTGATAGATGTTGTACTGCATGTAATAATAAAGGCAAGAAAATACCAAAAAAGAACGTTCTAAAAATTGAATTTGTTGATAAGATTTAACGGAGATATTTAAATTAATTTTCCTCTTCTATTCTCTCTTTTAATAGAAGAAAAAAACGAATATCCCTCTCTTGAAAAGGCGGTTAGAGATTGCAGATTTAAGGGAGAAAAGAATATACATAATAATTGGTTGAAAAAAGGATTGGTCTTTGTACAAATGGTGGAATCAAGTTAACATAGATCGGGGTATTAAAATATGGTGAAATATTGCCCAGAATGTGGGACTGAAATAAAGCAGAGATACAAATTCTGTGGGAAATGTGGCCATAGTCTTCCCCAAGAAGTACCAACTGAAGAAGAGAAATATGCAGAAAAAGAAATTGATAAAGAGTTGAAGAAAATAGAAGAATCTATTTCAAGGAAAACGGTAGAAAAAGAACCTAAAAATGTGGAAGAAAGATTATCTGCACAGAGTAGAGATGAATCATTAGATGTAAGAAAAGAGAAGGAAAAGAAAGAATCAAAAGCTTCAAAGAAAGAGGGGGGAACTGCTGCTAAGAAAAAACCAACTTATAAAGAAACAGAGAAAAAAGTTATGACGAGAACGAAAAAAATTGCAATAATTGCCCCCATTATAATCATCTTGTCTATTGCCCTTTTTCTCGTAGTAGACGCAGATGGAGATGGATTGAACAACCTAGCGGAGATTCAGCACGGTACGGCAATGTTTAACTCTGATAGCGATTACGACGGTCTTAGTGATAGAGCGGAAATAGATACATATGATACAGATCCGCTAAGTGATGATAGTGATAATGATGGATTGGATGATAATATGGAAATCAATACTTATCATACAAATCCTTTAGATGCTGATTATGATAATGATGGGCTAGAAGACGGAGACGAAGTTCAGTTAGGAACAAATCTTTTTGATAGTGATACCGATGATGATGGTTATAAAGATGGATTAGATCCGCATCCAACCGAACATGAGTGGAAGTTTATAGATTCAGATAATGATGGTTGGAGCGACTATAAAGAATATTATGAAGAAGGTACAGATAGATATGATAGTGATACCGATGATGATGGTTATAAAGATGGATTAGATCCGCATCCAACCGAACATGAGTGGAAGTTTATAGATTCAGATAATGATGGTTGGAGTGATTACAAGGAATATTACGAAACAGGCACCAGCATATTAAGTTCGGACACCGATGGAGACGGTGCTTTGGATCCACGAGATGCAAATCCATTGAACCCCTCTTATGATATTATAAGAAATTTCGAATGGGATTATCCACATGACTGGTGGGATAAAAAAACATGGACATGGAGCTTATCGTTGTCGCGAGACTTATATAACTATATGAAGCAACTTCCCAGAATCAGTTATTATGAGGGGTGGTCTGAATATACGGTTGATCCAATAGTTACTAATCTTGCAACTGGATTGAAGGAGGTTGCTGAAAAAGAAGGTTTTGATAGTTATCAAACAGTAAGCTTCATTTTAGCCTTTGTTCAAAGTCTTCCATATACTGAAGACGATGTCACAACAGGATCAGATGATTATCCAAGATACCCGATTGAGACACTGGTTGATGAAGGAGGAGATTGCGAAGATACCAGTTTCTTGTTTGCAGGTATTCTAAAGGAGTTGAATTATGGGGTTTGTTTAATTAACCCTCCTGGTCATGTTGCAGTTGGAGTTTTAGGTAGTGATACACTTTATGGGACTTATTATGAATTAGATGGAAAACGTTATTATTATTGTGAAACCACTGGCAGTGGATATGAGATCGGAGACTGCCCAGATGAATATATAAACGAATCTGCTCAAATTGTGAAATTGTAGTTTGAGGGAGGAGAATGGAGCAAGACACGTATTGCTATGAATTAAGAGATGGTGATGAAGCCGTTAGATATATGGCTTTACAAAACACCTTCGTTATACAGAACACCACTACAAGAGACGTAGAGAAAGAAAGTGGATAAAATATACTGAATTTATACCTGGTAAAGAACCTAGAAATAGGGAAGACGCAAAAAAGGAGAAGAGAAACAGGATTAAAACATATGAGGAAACATATGGTAAAAAACCTAGATACAATAAGAATTATTGAATAACCAACTCTTGAAAAGACAGTTATGGAATTGTAGATTTAAGGACGGTGTAAAATGAAAAAACATCTGATTGTAATTGGAATAGTCGTTTTGCTTCTGGTTGTTGGATTGAGTGGATGCATTGAACAAATTGATAATGATGAAATGGAGAAATTTATTGGCACGTGGGTAAGCACTCACTACGTATCTGGAACTAATCTTACCTATAATTATACAATTACTTTCTCCCTAGATGGTGGATATGATAGTGATGGGGAGATATATGGCGGTATTGGTAAATATGAAGTTAAAGGTGAAAAATTAATACTTGCTATGTCTTATAAACCAAATATGGTATTTACATTTGACTACTATTTTTCAAGTGACGGACAGAATTTTACAATTTCAGATGAAGATGGTTATTTTATGAGATATACAAAACAATAAGACAACTATAAATTGTTGATTTGGGGGATGAAATGGAGAAATCTGAAGGTGAAGTTGCAGTATATATGAAAAAGTTGGGAATCAAATACCTATACGAACAACCAATCTTTGTTTGGGATGAGAATCGTAGACCAAGAGTATGGACTCCTGATTTCTATTTACCTGACTTAGGATTATATGTAGAAGTTTGTGGTTCAAAAGATTTTGACTATGGATATAGGAAGAAGATATATGAGAAAAATGGACTATCTATTGTATTTGTTCACTGGTATAAAGATAAAAGCAAATGGCAAGAACACTTAAAGAATATGATAAAGGATTTTACAGGATATAGGCATAAGAAGGTAAGAGATATAATAAAGATGTTTATCACTGAGAAAAACATTAAATTAGAATTGGAAAAAATCAAAAGAAGAGTAGAAGAAATTCATTATTGTGTTGAATGTGGTAATGTCTGTAAAGGAGACTATTATTATTGTCCTTATTGTGGGTTTACCATTATGTGATTAATTATTAACTATCTCTTGATAGTTGAAAAGGCGGTTTGGAATTGTAGATTTAGAGAGAATGAAACATTATCTGATAGAATTTAGATTTCATGGATATGCAAAAAAATATTCTAAAAAATTATGTTATGATGTTGCAAAAAAATTTAAAGTGAAGGGAGTAACCAGAAAGAGAGTAGTCCCGCATATTTCACTATTCGGTCCATTTACAACGAAAAATGAAAGAAAAATGGTTTCTGAAGTAGCAGCTATCGCAAGGAAATATACTTCAGTACCATTTACTGTAAAGGGATTTAGTTATTTTGATAATCCCATGAATAAGGTAATCTATCTTGATATAAAACCATCAGAGGAATTAAAGGAATTAAGATATGAATTGGCAAGAAGGTTAAATAAAGTAACAAATTCCAAGTCTGTTCAGGATAGAAAAAGCAAGGACAAATTTTACTTTCATGCCACAGTTGCATTCAAAGATATCAATGGGAAATTTAAGCAAATATGGCATTATCTAAAAAAGAAAGAGGAGCCAAATATTAACCAGCATCTCATAAGAATAACCATCCTAAAAGGTAGAAGGATACTTCACGAATATGACTTATTACAAAAGAGACTTCTTACCAGGAGGCAAGCACTGGACAGATGTATTTACAGAAAGACCATTGAAATTTTAGAACGAAAATCAAAACCTAGTAAATCTAAAAGAAAACTTGTTGAAAAAAGAAAAAAAATCAGTTTATGTGGAAAAATAAAGTCATTACTTACAAAGAAGAAATAATAAAACCTGTGGCGTGCAACACTATCGGGTAGCGTAACATACTGGACTTAGAACTTTCGAATGCACAAGAAGGAAGGTCATCGAAAAGTCGTATGAGCGAAAAGTTCACGTACGGTTTGATGGGGGAGCGGTGGATGAAAGCCCACTGCTCTACTCTATTAATCAATGTGCAGTGATTTGAGATCAAGACAACCATTATCTTTTAGAATTAAAGTTTCTATCAAACTTTTTAATGTATATTTTCAGTTGAAACAATTGTTAGCCAATCTTCATCGGTGAAACCAGGTATACTCCGTTTGATCAAAGATAAATGATTATCGTGGACTTTCATTATTTGTGAAAGAATTAACTTTTTTAAGGGAAGATGCCAATAAATCGTGTGCGCCACGAGATCTTTATTTAGACGTGATGTAAACTGTTTAAATTCCCGTAAAGCTATCTGTTTTGACATCATGCTCATTGCAGCAATTTTTCCAGATATAAGAGCACCGTTAACACCAAAACCAAAAAATGGATCTAAAAAGCCAGCTACATCTCCAGCCAGCACATAGATTTTTCCAGCAAATTTTGTAAACAATCGTGCTTTTTTAGGAAAATAGGCAATAATGGAAGACCATCCATCCAATTCAATATCCTCCGTTTCTTTTACCAAATTCGCAAATTTCTTTAAATTTTCTTGAGAAAGATTTAATGGACCTGAAAGTTGAGATGAGAGTAACCCATTTTTCGTTGAAATATACCCATAGTCAGATGTATAATCTCCAAAGAAAGCTATGGTACTATTTCCAAGATCAGTCTTCATATGAGCATCGAATTGTTTGAAAGTAACATAAGGCAGATGGAGATCCTTAACGATCTGAGAATATCCTGCTGTTGCAATAATTGAATTTTCAGGAATGCTTCTCAATTTTTCGGGGGTTAACGGATGCGAAAATTCGAAGTTAACTCCTTCTTTTAAAGCTGTTTTGTAGAGGAAATAATCTAGGGACGATTCTCTTGATCCTCTTTCAACAACATAGAGATTTTTTGTAGAAAACACAAATTTTTTTCGGCTAATACAACCTCTAAAAGTATCTAATTTTGAAAAACATGATTCTAACTCTATTCCGACATACCTCTGCATTTTTTGAATATGCATTGGCGTCATATGAACTGAAGGGTGACATTTTAACGTTCCCCCGATTTTCTTTTCTTTTTCATGTACTGTAACATTATGTCCACCTCTAGCTAGATTTATAGCAGAAACTAGACCTGACAAGCCGGCGCCATAAATCTGGATCTCTTTTGTTGCCATCAGTAAGATTAAAAGACTTGACGTTAATATATCTTATCATAGTGATAAATTTAAAAATATATGTACTAATGTAAACATTGAGTTATAGAGATGACGTTGAATGGTAAAGACGATAGGGATTCTCGGTGCGTCTGGAGCTATTGGTAAAAAACTTACTAAAGAACTACTTAGAAATACAAAAAATAATGTAGTAATTGCTGGTCGAAAAGAGAAAAAACTTCGAGAAATTTATAACAAATTTGACAAAACAATAGATATTTATTTGGTAGATGCTGGAAGCAAAAAGAGTTTGAGAAAGTTTTATTCAAAAATTGATATGGTCGTTAACTGTTCAGGTCCAGTGCATACATTCAAAACGCTACCTGCAGAGGCAGCTATTGAGGAGACTATTCCCTATGTGGAATCTGGTATGTCAATTTTAAATGAATGTGATAAGAACATTCAAGAAATTGATCAAAATGCAAAAGAGAAAGGCATTTTGGTGATCACCGGGGCAGGAGTCTTTCCTGGTCTTTCTCGCATTTTACTGGAACTTGCATCTCGTAGGTTTGTTAGGGTGGGTAATGTTAAAGTTTCAGTGATATTCAATGATCCTCTTTCAATGGGATCTGCAGTTGACATGCTTTTAGAATCTAGAAAACCTGTTGAAGTTTTTGAAAACGGTCAATGGATTATACAAAAGCTGGGTGCAATGAAAGAAGCTATATGTTTTGCCCCGCCATTTAATATTCAGCATGTTTATGCTTCATCTCCAACAGATACACAACTTCATTTTCCAACAAATATTCAAAATTTTGTTCTTAAACTAGGAACACCTAGTTTTTTATCTGATGCAATGGTTTTAGTGCATTCCATCAACACTGCCAATTATCGGTTGACAGAAGTGACGGCAAGATGTTTCAAATACATTAGCTGGATGAATCAGTATCTTGCACCCTGTGGTCTTGCAATTAGAATGGATGCTGCTGGTAAAAAATCAAATAATGCAGTATCAGAGAAAATGGTAGTAAACCTCTATCATCCTGACACATTTGCTGCAACAGCTACTGCTATTGCTTACGGAGTTAAATTTTTATTGAAAAATAATCTAAAAAAGACAGGTCTTTTTACTTTTGGTGAAATAGTAGACCCCATTTGGTTATTAAAAAAACTTCAATCTAAACATTTTTTAGTTATAGGAATCTAATTTTTAATCCAGCATCTATCACTTTCAAGATAATCGCTTGTTCTCCAGAATGCTTGTGCTCTGCAACCACCACAAACATCTCGATATTTACATTTTCCACAGTCCCCTTTCAATAATGTCCTATCTCGGAGTTCCTTTAAAACAGGGTTATTTTTGTTGAACCAAATGTCTTCATAAGTTTCTTGTTTTCGATTACCAAGTTTATGTGGTAAAAGATGACAAGGATATAGATCTCCATTACTTGAGATATAACATACCCATCGTGCCGACAGGCAACCTTTAAAAAGCTCTGTTAGTTTTCCGTATTTTTTATAAAAATATGTATCTGTTCCACATGCAGAATTGATGGTTATTGAATAGGGATATGGTTTAAGTGACATTTTGCTTGAAACTGCAAGATATTGTAAACGCGCAAAGAGTTCCCCTCTTTGTCTTGGATCAAGCACTTCTTTTTTCAATTCCTTTCCGCGTCCAGCAGGAACAAAATCATAAATATACCATCCATCGACATTAAGCAAGTCTAATAGATTATAGATGTCTGTTAATTCATCGAGATTACTTTTCATAAAAACAGTGGAAATCTGCGTATTAATACCTGCTTTTACACAGTTTTTAATTCCTTTAATCGTTTTTTCATATGTTCCCTTTTTATTACGAACATAGTCATGTGTTTCTGGTTTAACGCCATCGAGACTTATACAAACATGATCTATACCAAGTGTTTTCAGACGTTCTACATAGCCATCATTAAGAAATGTGCCATTGGTTGAAATAGATGTATACAATCCTAGATTTTTAGAATAGGAGATTATGTCAAATATATCTTTTCGTAACAGTGGTTCTCCACCCCCAAAATCAATCATCCCAACTCCTACTCCATAGAGCATGTCCAATATATAGTAAACATCATTTGTTGTTAATTCCTCGTTTTGTTCCGAAGAATAGCAATGAATACATTTTAAGTTACATTTGTCTGTAATATCAAATACAACATAGATTGGTATTCCAATTCTAACTGCTTTAAGTCCATGTTTAGTTATCCCACGAAAAAGTGCATTAACTAACGAAACAGCCTCTTTATCGGAAGATAAATCATTTAAATCGCTGCTGTCTATCTTCATATAAGTCATTAGTATTTTGAGTGGAATTTTACCAACAAGAATCTGTTTTTTACATCCTGGGCAATTTATTTTCTCTTTGAAACTATTAAGTATGGTTTCAACACAAGTTTTACCACATTTAGAACATTTTTTGGAATACCATCTAGCCAATGTTTTAGCAAGTGGGTCAAACATTTCCAGTGCATTCATTTAATCTACCTTTAGAAACATTTGACATGAATTTTTCGCCGATTATATCATTTTGCCATGCGGTATCTACAATATCATAAAAAATATCAAAACAAAGAAACCCTATTAGATGAACGAGATGAACAAAACCTAGGATAAAACCGATGAATGCAAAAGCCTTCAAAAAAAATCGGTGTTTAAACACGAATTTAGTAATTTTGTCACTTTTCCATTTGTCATGCCCAAATTCATCGAGAAAAGATCCCATTGCAGCTACTGGAATAATATAAAATGCGGTAACTTCTATATCTATTATATGCAGTACAAAGGCTATAAAAATCAGGATTACAAATAAAATCACACTTACTAAGTACATAGGATGATCTAGTTTACCTGCTATCAATAATCCGATTGCTGTTCCAATTACCATACCAACTACTGGTTCTTCGGTTAATGCCAGATATGCCATAGAAGCTGGTATAAAGATAGCCAGTGGGATAATCCACATCCTATATGATCTGTCTTTTATTTCATCTATCAATTGATCCATTATTTTTACTGCTAATCCTAAAAGTATGCAGAGTCCTACTAATATAAGTCCATTAAAAACATTGTTTTTAAGGTAATAAAAGCCAACGAGAACACACCCAGTACCTATTATTGATGATAATGTCAAAATGGAAACTATTTTTTTCATAGTATGTTTAAATATATACGTAAAGCTGTTATATAAATACCTCCTTATACGTTTTACAAGAAAATTGGGCAGTTATGTAAACTATAATAGCGATATGATGAAAAAGTTGCTATGTGATTATGGTCTTGAGTGGCAGGAGGTTGAACGAAGTGTTATGTTGCCTGATGATTGGCAGAGAACGTTGAAAGACTTTTAGATGAGAGAAAACAGGGTTTTTAAACAGATATGATATGTTGAGAAAGGGGGAAGATGAAAGAGTACATTGACCATGAACTGATACAGTCACATAAAATTGAGAAAAGATGGTATCAGGTTAACATATATGAGGAAGTCAAAGATAGGAATTCCTTGGTGGTTTTACCCACTGGTCTTGGTAAAACCATCATAGCGGTACTGGTATTGGCATATAAATTATGTTCAGGTGGAAAGGTGTTGTTTCTTGCTCCTACAAAGCCGCTATGTGAACAGCATGCCTCATCAATAAGAAAGGTTACAACTCTTTCTGATGGAGATGTCGCTGTTGTAACTGGTGAGACGTTTACGCAAAAGAAAAGAAAGGAGATATACAAGACGGTAAAGGTTGTTGTTGCTACGCCTCAGACCATACAGAATGATATTGACAAATATCTATCCTTAGATAAGTATGGTTTGATTATTTTTGATGAGGTTCACCGTACCGTTGGAAATTATGCATATGTAAAAATCTTAGAGAAATATCGCTCAATCAGTGGTTCTCAGGTTTTAGGTCTTACCGCATCGCCAGGGAGTGATTTTGAGAAATTAAAGGAATCTGTTGTTAACCTTGGTATAAAGCATATTGAGGTTAGAAATGAATGGGATAAAGATGTACGACCTTATCTGTCCAGCAGGTATCTGCAGTGGCAGCTTATTGATATGCCTGATGGGGTAAAGCAGGTTATGTTGAAAATCGATATGATTTTACAGGAGAACTTGGATGGTTTATGTAGGTATACAAGTCAGGCTAAAAACCTCACTTCTGGTAAGCTGAGTAAGAAGGCGTTGGTGGAGATTCAAAAACGGATGAGAGGTAATCTTGGTCGCAGAGGAGGAAGTCTTTATCATGGGTTAACTCTTGTGTCTTCTACTATAAAACTGTCTCATCTGAAGGATATGCTGACAAGTCAAGGGGTTGAGGTAGCAAAGAGATATGTTTCAAAACTGGAAAGTGATAACTCAAGAGCTGCAAAGAGGATAAAGAAACACAAGCTATATAAGGATATCAAAGAGGGCATAGAAAATCTAAAGGGTGTCCAACCGAAATTAGATATGGCGATGGAGATTGTTAAACGTCATCTTAAGGATAAAAAAGACGGGCGGATAATGGTTTTTGCTGAGTATCGTGATACGATTGATATGCTAGTCCCTGAGGTAAACTCTATTGAGGGGGCAAAGGCTGTCAAGTTCATTGGTCAGGCGAGAACAGCTAAAGAAAAAGGCATGAGCCAGAAGGAGCAAAAACAGATCCTTGATGAATTCAGAAATGGGGTTTATAATGTGCTGGTTTCCACAAGTATTGGCGAGGAGGGTATTGATATACCTGCGACCAGCCTGGTGTTGTTTTATGAGCCTGTACCATCTGCTATAAGACATATACAGCGAAAGGGCAGAACAGCAAGAGACGGGTTGCCAGGTGAGGTAAGGATTCTGATAATGAAGGATTCGCGGGATGAAGGGTATTACTGGAGCAGTGTTAGAAAAGAGAAGAAGATGTACAAGTATGTTTATAGTTTGAAAAACAGGCTAGAAGGTAAAAAGGTTAGAAGAAGAAAGATTGAACGTCAAAGCAAAATCAGTGAGTTTTTTGAGCCGTTTGTAACTTCTTGAACATCAAAAGAGATTTTTGTTTTAAGACAAGTATTTACAATAAACCAAACAGAGATTGAAATCTGTGTGAAATTCTTATGTAAAACGCCTCTAACAGGAGTTCTTTTTGCCTGAATAATAGATTGTTCGCAGGAGTGAACACTTTGCATTCGCCGTATATCAAAGATTTGGTCAAAATTATCT
>JAUWWG010000037.1 GCA_030616985.1 Thermoplasmatota archaeon | reverse complement strand
TAGTTTAAAGTGATAGCACCCTGAAAAAAACAAATGTCTTCCCCATTTGCTCTGCAGCCACTTGCTATCGTGCTATTGAGTACTACAACAACTGGAAAGTTTGTAAGATTTGCATCTATAAGACTGTGATTTATCTCACATACGATTGACTCGTTATAATATACTGATTCCCACCAGGGATCCAAGCAATAAAATGTTCCATCAATTATAGACTGCTCCAATGTCACATCGTGCGGTTTCATCGCCCACCAGTATTTACCATCTGTCCACTCTGGAATGTCGATCCAAGCTCTTACCCTATATCTGTAATTGTGAACGATGCTTGCATTTTCCAAAAGCCACCATTTGTTCATCCCACCATATTCATAATTGATGACGTCCCATTCAACCTCCCAGGGTTTCCAATCAAAATAAGTCTCATAATAAACATAGCTTTCCCATCGATCATAATGTCCAGTTAATCTATAATCATCACCATCACCGATTTCCTCATAACTTGTAAATGCTGCAATGGTCCAGTTCGCCCCGGCATTATATGTAAAGTTGTATAGATATGTGTTGTTTTCATTCCCAAAAACGACATCATACGAGCTGTAGTTTTCAATTCCCAAATCTATATAACTGATTACATCGTAAAAAATCAGATTTCCAACCCGATCGAACCAATCATAACCTGTTAACTCGTGACTATAATTTACCCAAATTTGCCCTTGACGCGGTGTGCAACTAGGAGTGTCAAAGCCCCAAATAACATCGATATCACCATCCCAAGTTTTTGTCTCCAATTCAAAAAGTACCCATCCATCTCGATTTAGAGTATGTGGAGTCGCCCCAAGATAAACATTTTCATCATCAATATAAACGGTATTCCCATCAATTACCCCATCTCCACCTGCACCAACATTTGTTGTCAGATCATTCCACAATGGAAATATGGCGACTGATATTAAGCATAAGAGGAACAGAAACGTTTTTGTCTTTGGGACCATAAGATCATATTACCTCACTTTCAACTTGCCGTCTAGCAATAATCACAATTATGAGCATTATGACTATAACTATGATAAGCCATCCATACTGAGCGAACATACCAAGTATCGCTGTTTGTTCCACGAAACTGTCAGATGTCTGACTGAATATGTCTTGAATGCTGGATCTTACGGCTGGATCATTAATATGTCCTGCTGTCTCATTTCCCATCTCCATTACTTCTTCTCCAGCTTCATAGAATGCTGTGTTGATGTTCATCATAAATGGAATTGCAAATGAAAAGAAAAATATCAGTATTATAAATAAGAACACAAAGATAATACCAAATGATAATGATCCTTCCTTTGCGTGTCTTAAACTTCGTAATTTTCTCTTGCGTAACTCGTTAATCATCCATTGTTTTATTTTCATAGTAACCCTCTGAAAGCGCGTGCCGCTGCAGCTCTTTCATCATAATACATCAATCTTCCAGTCCTTGAAATTCCTACTGCAGCTTCACCCATTCCTCCAAAGAATGGAATTGGCGGCGGTATTCTTGCCTGCGGCGTTGGTGATGGTACTGCTGTTGGCGTTGGTGTTGGCGTTGGTGTTGGTGTTGGAGTTGGTGTTGTAGTTACAGTTGGCGTTGGTGTTGGTGTTGGAACTGGAGTTGGTGTTATAGTCACAGTTGGCGTTACTACTGGTGCAAATACCGGGACGCCTTTAACTGTTCTAAGTGGAGTTCCCATTACTGTCAATCGAGATGGCATAACGGCTTCTCCTAAAATATCTCCTGCAGCTTCATATGGATCTACAAAATATTGACCATATCTTGGAATACCTCGATACGGTGTTTTTGCTACTTGTGTCTTAACTATATATCCACCAAGTAGACCTGCTGTTGCCGCTCCTGCTAGACCGAATATTCCTGCTTCTACTGGATCAAATCTTTCCATTAATGGCTTTTCTTGCCCCCTTGCTACCTGTCTTGCTAACGTTGTTGTTACTCCTTCATAAGCACCTGCAACTGCAATTCGAGGTGCTGCATATTTCCAAGCAAGTTTCGATGGCAATTCCGGTGCATATTTTAAAGTTACTTTCGCTCCCTTTACTACGCCAGGTAATTTTCCAGCTTTAACGGCAGCTGCTACTCCCCTTTTAACCAATGTCTTACCAAGAACTTCTGCACCAAGTGACAACCCTATAAATGATCCGACTTCTGTGTATCCAACTGCACCTCTGACAAGCCCTGTTCCTTCCTGTATTTCTTTTATTTGACTTGCAGAATATCCTTGTGCCTGTAATCTTCGTTTCATATCTCGCTCATATGCTCCACCATATGCAACTCCACTGATACCTGTCCATATGGCAATATGTTCTAGAGGTTTTGCAATGAATCCACCTTTCGTTAATCTTCTTTGAGTTTCTGCTCTTGCTGCTTCTACCTCCTGCTGTAATGTTAATCCAGTTTTTACTTGTTTATAGGTTCGTTGTGCTTCCCGATATTCTTTATGGGCCTTTGCAACACGTTCAGATACATATGGCGCTATAATTGCTGCAGCTGTTCCCAATGCCAATGCTACTAAAAATACCATTATCTAACACCCACCCAAGGAAAAAAACCTCTTTCAATTGGATCTTGTGGAGTTGCTTTTAATTTTTTAACTTCAGCTTTCAAATACCTTACTCTTTCAAGAATAAATAGATACTCTTCTTGATATATATTATAGTAAATTGGTGACAACTGTGCTGTGTCCAAACTTTTTTTAAGTTCCCTTGCTCTTGCCTCCAATTGTTCAATTTCATAGTGATATCTTGTCTCAGGTGATAACTGAGGCATCCTTCTAGGATCTGCATAGAATATAGATGGAAATGGTTGTAATCGTTTCTTAGGCATTACTTGCGCCCCCTGCTATTTGTTTTACGCTTTTTTGGTGGAAAGAAAAATCCAGCCATCGGGTTTTTTTGTTCTTTTGGTGGCGGCTGATTGAGAAATGCAGCCACTGGATTTTCTGGTTGCTTCTGGCCTTTTGGTTGTTGTTTGAAAAAGTCAGCTACCGTTGGCAATCGTTCCCCTTTTTTTCGAGAAGGGAAGGAAGATATGAGTGACCCTTCCTTCCTACTTGATGATGCCTTTTTTGGTTTCTGCTGCGTTTGCTTCATAAATTGAGCAATCGGATTTATAAAACTATCTTTTTGATTAGAATTAAAAATATCTCCCTGAGCTGCACCCTGGGCTATATTTATTTTAAATTCAATACTATCGAGCAATGGATTTGATATTCTTTGCTGATGGATAATTGACCGTATCTTATTCTGTGCATCTGCATCTGAGATATTCCCTCGTACGTTTTCAAAAGTTATTTGTTCGATTCTTTTGATGGTTTCCAATTTTTCTGGACAATGTTTTTTTGCAAGTTGTTTAAGTATGAGAAAACGTCCTTTTACCTCATTTATTGTTGCTGGATCCAACTTATGCGGATCTCTTGTCAACATCACACCATCGAGGCTGTCATAGGCCATTCCATAAACATTCATCAGAACTTCCCAATCAGTATCAATTTCACCCTGAGCAAAAATACCTGCCGTAGAACCTGGGCCCATATAGACCTTCTTGTTTATTGGCATACGACTATTTAATATCGACCAGCAGTTTATTTAATGTCCGTTATATCACATTATTATAGCATAAGATCGGCTTTCTTCGGTGACTTTTCATAGCTTTCTTTAAGGATGTATCCTAGTATAAAATTGGCTTTTTTATACTGTTTTGAAAAGTCTTTTTCAGCTTTAATCGTTTTTTCAAATTTTTGGAGTTCCTTATCGATTTCTTCTTTTGTGATTTTTTTTACTGCTATTGCTATCCTCATAGCCTGATCCGCTGCTATCTGCAATGACAGGATACCATCTTTTGGGTTTCCTGCTGCAATTGCAGTATGTGGCGCTTTTAATGACTGCAGATATATCAAATGCAAAAAATATGTTCCTGACAATAGATGTTCTTTTGTCTCTTCAATTTCAGGAGTAAATATCTCATCTGATTCTTCACCTGGCAAGCATATCAGTCTCCTCTAATCTTTTTGCAAGTTCTACTTCAAATGCCTTTACTTCCATATTTGTTAAGCCGTGCATAGCTTTGAAATCTGCTTTCACTTTCAGATTTCGCAATGTATGTATACGCTGGCCCCCTCCTGCGCCACGTCCTCTTGTTTGAATCAAAGAAAGCAGCTCTGGATGGGTTACGTACCAATCTGCAAGCTTCTCTATTTTATCATCGAAGCCGAGATCCTTTTCAATCGCCTTAACAAGATATTGTAATTTCCTACGAATAATCTTACCTTTTCGTTCCTTGTTGATTTTGTCATATGGCTGATACAGTTCTTTTGCTGGCATACTAACAATAAATTTACGTGGCCTGAAATGAATTTTTTTTCCATCTTTTAAATAATATCCCCGGAGCGTTCTTTTCCTTAGTCGCGGATTATCGATATCCCGATCGTCCTTCCAGAGCCTGAATGGATATAGATTAACATTTCCTGCTAATGGCCGAGCACACTTGAAATAATATTGAACAGTCCTTCGAGTGCTGGGATCAATATCCCTAATGAATTGGACAACCACAATAAGGACAATGGGTTTAACAGTCCTATGCAGAGCATTAACATCTGCGATAGCCCGGTTGACGAAGGAGTACCACAAGCTGGCTGAGACGATTTCTCTTGCCTCATCGATCATCAACACCCGGAGTTTTTTCTTATCTTTGTCAGTCAGTATTGCATCTATCTTCTTTGCATACTCCAATGGAGTATAAACTATCTGATCCTCTAGATGCTTCTTTGTGTCTACGCCGTACCATTTGTTGATGATATCCATTATCTTTAAGCCAGTATAACTCTTCCCTTCGCCACTGTCACCAACAAGTAAGATGATCACAGGCTTCTTTGCCTTCAGTCTGTTTACTGTCAGGTGTCTGATTACTTCTTCTCCCATCTTCTTGCTGTCAATATCGTATGTGATTACGAAGTCTACGACACCCATACGATACTGTATTTAATATTCTTTTATATAGGTGGCGATTTTATGCAGACTTCCCTTTCTTTTTGTTCGCCTACCCTGTCTTACAAAACATATAAAAAGATTTGAACGATTACAATTTTGATGAAAATTAAAGATCCTATTACAAAAGAAGATATTATTACTGTAATGAATGGCATCAAACACAAGCAATTAACCCAGGCAAGAATGCTAGTATACATTACCTGGGCCACTGGAGCTCAACCTTGTGAGATCGTAAATCTTAGAGCTGAAGATATTAAGAAAGTTGGAGAACAGATCCGGATCAAATTCAAAAGTGTAATTATCTTTTTGCCACTTGATGATGAATATGTATATGAGCTCTGGAGATATGCTTCATCGTTTCCTCTAGATATGTATCTATTCTGGTTTTTTAGGGGAAGCAGGAATGACGCCAGCAATATGCTGTATTGGTTCATACAATGGTTCAAAGTCATTAACCGGTATGTCTATCCAATGTTCCTACGTTACAATAGGCTGACATTGGCTGCTAAATTTATGACACTTGACGAAGTGCGATTGCTACGTGGAGCAAAGCAATTTAAAACTGTGCTTTCTTATTTTGAAAAAAGTAGAAGAGGTACAGTTACATTAACGAAGGAGCACCTGGAATGATGCTTGATCCTCTTTGGATTCAATGTATTTTAGTTGCCCATTTAGTTGTTGTTGGTTTATATCTAACTTGTAAAGTTTATTCACTTAGTGTAGAGCTCGACAAGAGGGGAAAGGAAATAAAAAAATTGAAGGGTAGGGTAAAAAAATTATTAGGAGGCAAGAAATGACATTTGAAAGATTAATAGAATGTGCCACTATTCTAGTAGTAATAGGATATCTAATTACTACAACTATGATGTTAATATAGAACGTGAAAAAATTAGCAGGCGAATAAACGGTGGGTAAAAAACCTGATTGATATGGTAAAGTATATAAGTAAAAAAAGGTTACAAAATAAATTATGAATGAAATAAAGAAAGTAGCTTTATATGCAAGAGTTTCTAAGGAAGACCAAAATCCATTGATGCAAAAAAAAGCATTAATCAAAAAAGCCGCTCTTGAAGGTTGGACTTATGAATATTTTGAGGAAAAAGAATCGACTAGAAAAACAAGGCCGGTAAAATATTTTTTATATCGACAATTACTGCAAAGAGAATATGATGCTATTGTTGTTTGGAGATTGGATCGATGGGCAAGGAGCGTACAGGAAGCATCTAGAGAGATCGAAACATTATATTCTCGTAGAGTACCTTTCATTAGCTTATGTGAGAGTATTGATTTGTCTACTGCTAGTGGTCGTCTACAATTTAATGTGATTAGTGCGTTTGCACAATTTGAACGTGATATTATTTCAGAGCGGACAAAAGAGGGGCTGAAACACGCTAAGAATGTCGGTAAACGAGGTAAAGATAAAAAGAAAAGAAAGAAGGGTGGATATTATTTGAGATATGCGTCAAAAAAGGTACGTGAGAAATACAACTACCCTTTTTTGGATGAGGATATGGGGAAATAGGAAAAAAATTTTGTTGACCAAAAATCCGCACGTTTGTTTTCTCCATATAGAACAGTTGATGATGCTAATGAAGTTTACAAAGAAGAAAATTAGGCTGTTAATTGGGATGGTGATGTATTTTAGTTTTTTTAATTTTGCTTTTTTCACATACTGGTGGCTTTGTATTGATTTTGATGACGGATTGTCTTGTCTTTTGGGTCTAGTCAGATATCATTATTTATGGTTTCCGAATATCATTTTGATGGCTTTGACGTATTGCCTGCTGGTATACGTTTTTAAATATGAGGATTAATATTTAATAAAGAGAGGGCTTGGCACTAAGCTTGATCTCACAAAGCAAGAGAGAAAAAGACAAAAAACTACTCTGATGTGGCATACGATCGTTTATGGGAAAGAAGACTACAAGTAGCCTACTTGTAGACTACATCAGAATGTCAGAAAATTTTCCTGTCTTTGTGCCAAGCCTATCTCCTGTAATGCATTATAGGTATATATATATTTGCAGTTGAGCTCAAAGTAACTAAAATAGTTACCTTTTAGCAGTTTATTGGCTTTTGGCTTTTTCATTTACTTTTAAGATCTTTATTTCTGTGATCTCTTTGTATTTTAATTTGATTTCCTTTGGGATTTCGTAACTTGATCGATTCATCAGTTGAAACAATGCGATGTAATTTTCTGTAACGAGCTCTTTCCCATTTCGATCGTTTAAGAATGCCGTAATTTGGTCCTTCAATGTTTTCAAATCTTTTGTTTCTTCCTTGATTTTTCTATCAAGTGTTACATACTTTCGTAGTATTCCATCATCTATATTTTCCATCTATTCACCTCCTTTTATTTTTTCTAGATCATTACAATTAAAATCTCTATAAAATTGATGCAATCGTAAATGATGTGTCTGGCATACCCACTGCACTTCCAATGGCTTAGAGTATTTCTCATGGTGCCCTTGTGATTTGGGATTGCCACAAACTATACAAGGCTGTCTCTTGATTTTTCCAGATTTGATTGCACGATATAAAATATTTATTGCTCTACGCCTCTCTGGATGTTTTTTTGCATAACTTTTATCGTTTCTACTGTGTGCTATCTTTACTTTTTCTGGATTTCTTTTTTTCCAGTCTTGATTATATTTAGTGCATAAATCTCGATTTGCTTTTTTATATTCACGGCTATATTTATCTACACATTCTTTACACCAATATCGTAATCCATCTTTATACTTGGAATGTTTAGAAAACATAGCTACAGATAAAATGCGCTTACATCTGGGGCATTGTTTGTATCCGATAAGTGTAACTGGCTGCACTAGACAGCCTCCGATATCTTCTGGCTTCTAATCATTGCTAAAGCTTTGATCTTTCTAAGAGGGGCCTTATCTTGCCTATGAGCATAATAATTGTTTTGTCGTCTGTACTCTAGATAGTGTGCTTTATTGCAAAAGTGCAATTCATATGTCTTGATAGCGAAGGACGTCTTATCGATTATTTTTCCGCAGAACGCACAATTTGTTCTCATTTTCCACCCAAAAAGTCTGCCACGATATCGTCAAGGATTCTATATATCATAACACACCCTAGAGTCGCTAGCATACCTGAAATCATAATAATCATCCAGATGGATGGTGGAAAAAATATAGATCCAGATAATATAAAAATACACACACCCACTATAGTCATCACTGCTGCAATTACTAGTCCTCCCAGCATAATACTCTGAACTTTCCTTATGATGGTCGCCCACCATTTCTTTCGCTTTTCTTTCATTTGATGACCTTCGGGCCAGGGTTTTTAGATTCTTTATCAACATAATACATAGCAATTGGAGCAAGATAAAAAATAAATGTTATGATCCCTGCAAACAACCACCCACCAATATAATCTGGATCAGGACAAATACAACTAATATCAAATAGTATTATAATAATAGTTGCAGGTAGAAATAATAACATATTTTGTTTTGTTTTTTTGTTCATCTTATCTCCATTCACTGACTAAACAATGAATCATTAACAGTGTTAAACCGCCCAACACAATTCCAATAGTTATCATTATCATCTATTTGCCTCCCGTCTTTACCAAATGCTTTGCAAATGCAATACTAAAGATGATTGATCCTATCCCAAATCCTACCCCGACTAAACTAAAATACAGGACGCCTATAAATATTTCTGGGATGTGCTTAGATAGAAGATAGCTGACGAGTGCTGCAGAAAGAAAGATCCCTAATATGCTGAATCCAATTGCAAAAATTGCTGAAAGAGCGTCTCTAGAGATGTTCATCCTTTTTATCCCCGAGTTCTTCTGGCTCGATTGGAATCACAATTTTGTTTCGTCTCCTGAGTCTGCCAATCACATATATTGCCAATGCAATGAACAACCCGTTGATCAAGCCAACTATGTAGAACAAAATATACATTGTCGTGATGATATCCATTATTTAATCACCTTAGCCTTCTTTATGTCCTGTAGATACTTTTCTACATATTCTTTTTCTTTTGGAAACACATTTGGATGATCTACATCTCGTGCTACAAAATAACAATCTTTGTTGTATCGATCGACTATTTTTTTAAAATAGCCGAGCTCAGTGAAATCTTTTATATAGTCCTTTGCTGTTCTACTTCTCCATCCAGTTATTGTTCTCATAAATAACAAAAGTGTCGCAGTTGATATCGGCTGCTTCTGATCCCTCAATCGTATTAAGATGATTGGAAGATCCGTCTTGAACGCATTATATGGTATTTTTCATTCCTCCTTTATAAACCCATATATTATATATATAATATATAAGCTTTCAACCTACTCATTTTTAAGTTACCTACTCATTTTTGGGTAACAACTCATTTCTAAGTTTTCCCTTACTCATATCTGGGTAAGTCATCTACTCATTTTTGGGTAGTTGCAATTTCTTTAAATAAAAGGATTACTATACCCTGATCCTTCTTTTTTTACTTTAGTCTAGATGCTATTGCCTAGTTACTACTCTAGGGGGGGTTTGGGGGGTAGACCGATTTCAAAACAGCGTATATATTATATATTCAATTTTGAAATATATTATATAATGGCTTTATAAACAAAGTCGAATTTTTAATTTTTTTTTTAAAAGAAAACAAAAACACTTTCCCCTAGGGGAAAGCCCACCGTGACACTACTTGTCATTTATCCAACTGTCCTCATCTTCCGACTCATCAATAAGCTTCCCTATATCAACAATGGCTAACAACAGAAATACAGCTATGGATAAAATGATGACACAACACTCATCCCAATTTGAACGGATCATTCCAGCATTTTCAAACATCGCCATAATAGCAATATGGACATAGAATACCGATAATTGTCCAAGTCTTTGATCTAGTTCCATACGAAACGATGCTCTCCCCGGATCATACTAAGCTCCACGTAAGCTCATAGATGATACCTGTAGTCATAAAGGCACCAAAAAGAACTGGAACTCCAGCGACCTGTCCATCGATGCTGTAGAGCTTCTTTAATACGATCTGAATCAAAAGATAGATGATCAAGAAGATAAAATAGATATACAAATAAGAAAAGCCTAGAATGCCGATTCCCACAATGGACCATTGCAGAATCGTTCGATCACCTTCTGCAAATGCTTTTTTCCCGACAATTCTAATAAATATTGCTATCCCTAACAGGACTAAGATAAGAGTAATCGGACGTCCTGCCAAAGCAATCAATGAGCCAACAATACCGAACATATAATAATTGAGTCTGTCATCTATCCATAATTCCCTGATGTCAGTTCTGGCCATCAATAATAAATCAAAACATCCGAAAAACCAGAAGTAAAGGAATGGAGACATTTTGGATCATAGTCCATAGTGTCCTGTGAGTATTATGTCAAGCCTGTATTCCTGCCCTTCCCTTGTATATTTGAACTGATCAACTTTTACAGTATGGATCGCAAACTGTGGCAGATCTGCTCTAACTTGCAATTCGATATCTTTGATTTGTGATTTTAGCTTCTTAACAATCTTTGGATGCAACCGTTCATCTACTTCAAACTCACGTAGATTCTCCGCTTCATTTATCTTGCTTTTAGCCATCAGATACTTTGCAACTGATGTTATCCACGTAGCAGGGATTCTAGTAATGAGAAATACCTTGTATGTCCTGTTATCAAATAGTCGAATATCGTACTTAACAGGTCTCTGCTTTTTTGCAAAAAATCCTTTTGCAAGACGCTCCATACCCCTATTTACCATCTAAATACTCCTATGGGTTTACTGGTCCCGGTACTGGCAATCCACCACTGATCGTTTCAAAGACTGCTGGAACGAATAATGCGATCATAAGGATTACTACAGCTGCAAGTATTAACCAGATGATCCAACGGTTACCTGCAAACCAGCCTTTCTTTGGACGTGTAGATTCAACAATGTATCGTGCGAAGTCCCGGACGTGCATAGAAAGATCCTCAGTTTTCTTCAGTAAATGCAATACCATATGTTTTACGAAGGTATTGCTTTCAAAATTACTGAGCAAAGACTTCTGCATAAAATTATCCAGCGATTTATTAAATATGAAACAAGGATAAGATCCGAAGCTGAATAGATAATCCGGTTTTTCCTGTTGTGTCGGCATCAACAATACTTTTCTTTTTCCTACAATCTTCCCTTCGGCATTAAGCATTGATGCTTCAACCATTTTACCTTCCTGCGGTGGTATCAGATAGTTGACGATCTCCCGATCGAACATTGTTTCTTTCATTTTCTTTCGATAAAATCCCCGCACAAAAGGAGCATCTGCTCTTACAAGAAAAGACTCGATGACACCTGTACTATCCCAAGTCATCGTCAGCATTCCCTTTCCTTCAATCATCTGCATCATTGGATGCCTGACCAATATAGTTCCAATGACTATTGCTAGAGCCATAAATGCAAAGAATATTCCTACTGCTGTGAAATAATCAAGATAGATCAATGACACAAAAAAAGCCATTGCTGGCATAAATGACATTATGAAATAAGCACCATACTTTTTTACTGAAAACATATTCATTGTTTCTTACCTCCTAAAAATCCCATTACTCCACTTTTCGGCTGCTGACTATAATAGGCCTGCTCCGGGTAATGATATTCAAACTTGCTTTTTGTCAACGTATCAAATGCTACTGCCTTTATAGATAACGTTGAATTTGACAAGTACAGGAAGATATCAATTAAAAACTTGATGTTGTGTTCATCGTGCTTTTGTACTTGAGCAAGTATATTATCGATTTCATCTCCTTTTGTTATATCTGGTATTTTGTCACTTTGTATTGCTTCCCTGTAATCAATAAGTGTTTCAATTTTTGTAACGAAATCACGTATCCACGCCAGGGATTTTCCAAGCAGATACCTGTCCCATTCTGAATAGTTCACCAGCTTTGCATTTATACCTATTATAAGATACAACATTTCCAAAAGATCAGGTCGTGTAAGAGAATCTTTCTTCATCAGCTCCCGGAGCTTCTCTGAATCAGACCGATCAAGGACTTTATCAATAAATGTTTTTTCAAGATCCTTTGTATAAAGATGCTGGCCTAACGCCCTTTCATATGTATATGGTGATGGTGATGGATAGGGCATTGGCTGTGCTGGTTGCGCTGGATCCATTATTCAAGAACCTCTTTGTAAATATCCCTGGAGTGAACGAGTAAGTCTTCCAGTACACCCTCTGTAAATGCAGTTCCAAGAAGTGTGATGAACTTTTCTGCTGTTTCTATCTCAATCATTGATGCAGTTTTGGTTTCTTTGTATAATTTTCTGATTTCTGTCATCTTTGATTTTATTGTAGGGATTTTTGTCTGCAATTTTTCCGAGTCAGCCCAGCATCGTACAATATATGAACGCAGTAATTCTGATGTTTGAATGAGTGCCTGTTGATCTTCTGTATCTATTCCTTTTAATTCTACTCCATATTTTTCTTTGATTCTTATCAACACATTGAGATAACTTGCATATGTGTTTGTTAAGTTCTCGATATCGTTTGCGAAATTGATGATCAGCATTGCTGCTGCAAGTTTTTCTTCCTTCACTACCATTGTTACAGACCTCCAGGTGGTTGCTGTGGCGGGAATTGCTGCGGAGGTTGCTGTGGTGGGATTTGTTGTGGAGGTTGCTGTGGCGGATAAAATGGTTGTTGTTGCCTCCGTTGCATAGAAAATAATGGTTTAGTTTGCAAACCATATTTCCGCTGCAAATAAACTATATGCTTCTGGAATCTCATTAAGAAAAATCCAACTATGATTATTACAAAACAGAAAGTTATCTCAGCAACAAGTTCTAATTCTATAGCTGGAAACATAAACATTAAAAATAATCCAATAATAGATACAAAAGCCATTATGCGTCCCATTGATAACCAACGCAATACTTCACCTGCCGCTACCGTTTTATTTATGGTACTTCCCATCTGTTGAACTTGTTGTATTCCCTGCTGATCTATAAATGGCTGCTGTGGCTGCTGTTGTTGCTGATTCTGCATAAATTGTTGAACTGGATCAACAGGGATCGGTGGCTCTTTTACGGTAGTTGTTGTTATTGTTGTTGAAGAACGAGTTGGACCGGTAGGTTTCTTTTCCTCCACCTTTTTAACTTCAGGTTTCTTACCTATCTTATCAACATCATCAATTACTTTTTGTAATTTTGCCATCTGCTTTTTTGCTTCAGTTACAACATCATCAGTTTCACTCATAATTCCAACTTCTCTTGTTTAGCATATTGAAGTAATGCAGTAGATATAATCCTACTATAAGTGTGTTTACTGTTGTATTTTTCATCCAGTTTCTCTTGTATTTTTTTAAGAATATCCTTTGTGTCTACATTGATCATCAAAGACGCATACTGCATACATAAGGTTATTATAATGTATGTATAATAATGTTTTGTATGACTGAAGATGATAGTCAAGTTGAAAAACAAGGAGAGGAAACAGATGAATTGGTGGATCTTGATCTTTACATCAGCATCATTGAAAAATTTGGGCCTAATGCCAAACCGGCTTTTGTTCTGCGTAAAGTAATAAGCAATAAATATGAAGTACAAAACATTATGAAAAAAGCTTTGAACGATGAAATAATTATTGCTAAAATTAAAATTAAAAATAAGTATCTTGCCGTTCCAAAATTGGCAAGACTAGGATTATTAAATCCAGACGAATTATAGTGCACCAGAGCCTTCGCCGCTACCTTTTCCGCCTACAAGGCCACCGCCAACAAATCCAAGTACCAAAGTAAGCACAAGGAATATGACAATAGCCAAAACTATAATTGGCAGATAAGATCCTGTGGTTTTTAGGGCTTTAAACGAGCTGATAATGCCGCTTGTGATATTTTCTCTGATAGATCTTCCCGATAATGACGTATCATAGGTGTATGCTACGGTCATAGTAGTTCCGTTGTATGTTGCATCACCTGCGACTAATAGTACTAGTCCAGTTGTCGCATTAACTGTAAAGTTCACCTTTACATCGACACTTGTCGCATTTACAATCGTCAACGTACTATTATCAACAAGTGTGTTTCCGATACTTGTCCAAGTAAGGTTGTCTGCTACAAATGTCCCAGAATATGATGCTGATCCTATACTTTGTAGATCGTCCTCTGTCATACTATATGTTGCTCCACCCATCGCCCCAATCAGAATCATAGCCATTAACATTACTCCAATGCCTACACAAAGTGCAATTACTGCACCCATTGTTTCGCGTGTATCCATTTCGCTATTCCTCCATTAAGAAAGAGATGGGCGAAAAGCCCTACAATGCTCCGCCACCGTATCCACCGCCACCGGCAGTCATTCCTGTCATACCAAGAATCAACCCAAGAACGATGAAAATTACGACTGCTAATACGATGATTGGCAGGTAGCTTCCAGTCGTTTTGAGAGCCTTGAATGCAGAAATTATCCCGTCTTTGGTGTAGTTCTTGATGGTATCATTCGTGATCGCATCAATGTCTGCTTCGACAAGATTATATGTTGACCCACCTAGTGTACCAACAAAAATCAAGACCAATGCAGCAACACCGACTCCGACAATCAACATTATGATTGCCCCGATCTGCGCCTGAATCATCCCGGACTTACGGTATATTTCTTCCATTTGTGGTCCTCCAGCATACCAGTATGAAAGATTTGTTTATATGCTGGGAGATATACCTTATAGCATATTACATAATCAGGAGGGACCACGTCTAAATTCCCTGTCAACTGTCAGTCTTTGATTCGATATGTCAGGATGCAGAGTTGTGAACTTCATCAGTCCTTCTACAACAGATAAAACAAGTGTCATTAGAAAAATCAATGACATAATCCAAAGATAAGTTACATATTCGATACTTGTTGCAGCTTGATGCAGCACGTTCACTAGGACAAATAAAAAAGAAACTGTGGATCCGACAAACCCTACAATTATGAATTTTCCTTCATACCATTCGCCAACTTTTAATACATTAATTAATTTGGCGAAGAATATCCCCAGCATCACCAGGATAAAAAACCCGGTCAACAGATCTATCAAACTCATATCATACCCCTCGTCTTCGCAGCATAACTATTGAATAAACTTAATATAAGCAACACAAGGGAAAGCATAAATGCTATCAGACAAAGACGCCAGCTTTCTATTGCAGCACTATCAAGTTGATAGAACAGAATGAATTCACCCATAAACAGCATCATCCATATCATCATTGCTATTCTAAAATCTTTTGCAGCTATGATCAATCCAAAACCAAATGTTCCGATCAACACCAGATGTACAAGTTCTAATCCTATTCCTTCAATTATTTCTATATATGCCATTAGGTAACACCGCCTCTACTTCTCATATCAGCAATGAACGAAAGCAACATTATCACATACATAATTGCAATTGCTATAAAGATGAATAATTTAAGTTGAACAGCGAGATATGGATTTATCGGAAACAAAGCCATAACTCCAGATATGAGCATAAGCAACATTTCAGGTATCGCCAATATCGTATTTAACATTAGATCAATCACTATGTTTCCTGAAAAGAATATCAATGTTCCCATATCAACTAACGGGACGTGCATTTCTTTTCCTAATTGCTCTTCTACCTGCTCTGCGTAATCACCTATATCCGGCGAATGCTCAGGCTCGAATAACACTATTGTTTGTTTAGCATCAGGCGGCAAAATATAAACTATTGTCGTCATAGAAAAGGCAAATATGAGTTGAATGATAACTATGAATTTGAAGTAATCAAATGTCTTTCCTATCTTATCGCCCCCGCATATTCATCCTTATAAATCATAAATTGAACGATAATCAATATCGTCAACACGATCTGTACTAATGTAATATACCAAATCTGCTCTGCCAATAATGTTATTGCTATCCCCATTCCACAAATAATCGGTCCGAAGAACGCGAAAGTATTCCGTACTGAAAACAGAGTCAATCCAAAGACTGCTAATATAATTGCAGTGATTGCAGCAATTGCAGCTGTAAGCAAAATTTCAGCGACACCCGTTGCTTGTAATGTAAAGCTTTCCTGAATGTAGGCCATCATACCAGTGGTTTTTGTCATAGTAATATTTATTGTCAACACATCAGTTTCATTCAGATCATAAGATGAGAAGTTGAAAAAAATCATAAATTCATTTGGTACTACTGTCTCATTCCAATGAAGGAACGTCTGAGTTGCATTGAATAATCTAAGATATACTTTTGTGTTATCATTTGCTGGATTGAAATAATAGATCTGCAAAGTGCTGTTTGTTAATCTTTTGATTCCAAGTCCGTCAGCTAACAGAGTGAAATCGTATGTCGTGTTTTGATACTCCAACATATCGAGATTAATAGCTGTCGGTTTTCCACCATCCATTGTTACAAGGATATTCTGTGTTCCATCTGAGTTGTATGTTCTAAGCCAGTAAAGAGCGTTTATAGTGTAAGCATACTGAGCCATTGCCTGAGCATAGGCCATACGAGTATAATCAACACAGATCCAGGCTTCTGCTTCCATATTATAAATCGAGAAGGGCTTCTCCCTTGCTGAATAAAGTAATTGTTCAAATAGTGGCTGATAATATGGAACTGCAATTCTTGTTATATTTGCAGATGGAAGAAGAGTGCAATCATAATATCTTGTGATTATTACGTGATTTCCACCATCATCTACTTCAGTATATATTATTTCTAATCTTATCGTGTGAGGATGAGTTAAATTTGAATATGGATCGCTCAAATCTATCAAATCGCTCAGATATGTAAAATTCCCATTCCCATTTGCTTTTAGATCTACACTCCACAGCCGCTCTGGAATTGTTGCAATTAAATCAAAGAAAGCAGAGACATCAATATAATCACCTGATTCTTCATCGACACATACGAAGTTATAGAGATAAATTGTATATGTCAAATTATAATAGCAAGTCGTATTCCATTCATCATAAAGAGTGTAATTGAAATAATTGATACCATCCTGAAGTGGAATGTTTAGAAAAGTGACATTTGTATTATTATAGACTGACGAGTTTTCACAATAATATGCTCCACCATTTACCGATAGATTCACCGTTATGTTCTCAGGCGTCACATCGGTCACATTATACAAAGTGATATTGCAACGTCCTGTTGAATCAATACCGATATCTACTGATACGATTGCTTCTGAATATTCTGGTGCTTCATTATCAAAGTAGAATTCAAAATTTGTTACAAAAAAATTTTCATAAGTTGGTCGATCGTCGGGACTTAATCCTACGCTGGTAAAATTAACTAACGCACCATTGTCAATAGTTGCACGAGTAGGATCTATTGAATCCGTTGAATTATAAATTCCAGGTGATGAATGACGTAAATAACTGTAGTCTGCATAACCTAACTCTTCGTGGATGAGCTCGACTGCCCTTCTTAATCGATTAGACCCTGATTCATTAAATCGTCCGTAATAATAAGTTAGATTCAATATTGGCGCTTTCGCATAGTTTGCTCCACCAAATGTTGAATAATTCGAGTATGATGCGCTTAGTGGATATGATACATTATATTGTAGATTTATTCTTGCAGTAAAATTATGAGTCAATGTGCTGTAATTAATATATAAAGATCCATAATATGAAGCCATATGAAGGAAGATATCATAGATTAAAGTTTTATCATCCAATCCCCATCCGCTTAAATTATATACTTCACCATCTGAATCATTTACCCTTATCGTCTTATCAAGATTTCCATCAGTTACAATAGTCAGATACCATTTTGAAGTATTCAATTTGTTTGCATTAAATACTGCAGATGGTATTGTTACGTCAGTTGACCAATTATAATTGCATAATGTGTCATTGTAATAATTCTTAATTGTTACGTTCATCCAGGGTATCGGCGTTGTAAAGCTCCATATTTCACTTGTCCCATTCAAGCCACAACCATCCCAAACTTCTACCCGCCAGTAATATGTCGTATTGACATCTAGCATAGTAGGAATTATATAATTATTAGCTGATTGATTTGTTACAACCTTTGGTGGATTTGCTGCAGTTCCAAAATAGACATCATATTCTGCAATGGGAGGGGGACTATCTGGATCTGTTGCATTCCAATAAAGAGTTGGTGTTTGAGTTATATTTGTGCTTTCGTTTGTTGGACTGCTTAAAGTGACAACTGGAGGAATGTTTAATTTTGATGTATAACTCCATATTTCACTTGTATTATCCAAGCCGGCCTCATCCCAAGCAACTATCCTCCAATAATATGTTATGTTATAATGACAGCATCCTGGAGAACATTCTTCGCCAAAATAATTATTTGATTGATTGCTTGTTATCTTTGGTGGATCCTCCGCCGTTCCAAAATAGACATCATATAGTATGTCGTCCCCATTTGGATCTGTTGCATTCCAAAATTTCATAGGATGTCGTGAGGTATTTACGGTTTCGTTTGCCGGATCACTTAAAGTGACAACTGGAGCGGAATTTGGTCCAGTCACGAACCAAAACGTAGCATTTGTAGAATATGGGCCAGATGGATAATCTGTTGCATTTACATACCAAGTATAATTTGTTGAATATGATAATGGATCTACAGATGAGAGATCTAAAGATACATTAGTTGCATTTCCTGTGGATGTCCAATTAGTGTCAGAGAATGCTTCCCAAGTTTGAATTTTAAGGTGAATTCCAACTCCCATTCCTTCTGGTTTGTATGCTGAAGCATTTAGCCATCCCAATTTTCTGCTGACATTTGTCGATTCATTTGCTGGGCTTTCACTATGAATTACCATCTCATAATTTGGTGTGTAATATGTTGTCAAAAATCCAGTGGTCTGATTAAATGAATGAAAAGATGCATTTATCCAAGCAGCACTTCGAGGGATATCTGAAAAACGTACCTCATCTATCAAACCTTTAAACCGATTATTTATGCCTTCATCATTACCGATATAGTTTCCATCAACTCTAGCTAAAACATTTCCTGTCGTTGTGCTAAATGTAGTATTTTCTCCTTGGAAATATCCGACAGCCGAACCATCATTATCGTATGTTCCAACATATTGTTTGATTATGCTATCGTTCGTATGTGGTTGTTCAACATCTAAAATAATCCAATCTGACGGAGGTAGACCATATGCACATTGCATTGAATCATCTGCTCTTTTATATCTCAACCAAAAACAATGACTGTATCGTAAACCTGCCAATGAAAAATAAGGTGCTCCGAATGTATCTGGAACGAGCGCACAATACCCTTCTACCGTTACATCCATATCAACACCGGATGACATATTATTAGGTAATAAAAAATGATCACCTGCAACACGAGGAAAATCAATAGCGTATCCAACCATCCCTGGTCTTTGATAATTCAATGAGCCCGATGTTGTACCAGTTCTTGTATTAAATGTGCTATCTGTAATCGATCCGCTTGCCTCAGCCATATGATACACGCCTAAGAAATTACTGTCCCATACACCGTGCTTATTCTGACCATCCGCTACAGTTGCATTTCCATAGTACATATAAAAAACGGAATTTGATGAAGCATCTATCGTTGATACATTTACCCAAACATATGAATCGCCTGATGCATTCCATAATTCAATTTCATAGTTTAAAGTGATAGCACCCTGAAAAAAACAAATGTCTTCCCCATTTGCTCTGCAGCCACTTGCTATCGTGCTATTGAGTACTACAACAACTGGAAAGTTTGTAAGATTTGCATCTATAAGACTGT
>JAUWWG010000050.1 GCA_030616985.1 Thermoplasmatota archaeon | reverse complement strand
CACGATATTTTTTTCGTATGATTTCAGTATTAATTGTAATCGTAGCAGTTTTATTTCTTGTACCCATATCAAGTGCAAGTCAAGAATTTGAAGATGTGAATATTTTCCTTTTCGGTAAAACAGATATGATGACCATTCATGGTTTCCATGATTCTAATTCTGGATATGGTGCTGATTCGCTTATCTACATGGACTATCATGGTCCTTATTTGGATAGAGCTGTTTGTAAAATGTGGAATGCATCAGGAGAAGTATTTGATGATGTATTATCATTTAACAGAGTTACAATGAATAATTTTACAGGATGGATTTATTTTCATCCGAACTTTCCAATACTCTTTGGTTATTGTGAATATGTAAGGTTGAGTACACTTAGAGGTACTACTTCTGTTGAATTAATTTAACCATAACCTGTTCTAATCTTAAAATCTTTACAATATCCAAAAACTGTTTTTGCATCTAAATTCTACCAAATTTTAATAAGTAATATTGTCCATCTCAGTGATATGCCACTCTAACTAAGAGAGCATTTCCATTTACCAAAACAAACGTATCGTCAACGGTTCCATCCCAACTAATATTACCAGTGAAACCATATGCATAGATACTTAGTACCTTGTCAAAATTGACATTTTGTACTAGCCCTCTGACAAATGCAGTACCATAACTTTTATCATAGTACATCATCTCGATTGAATTAAAACCAGCAAAGGATTTTTCCTTTGCATAACATACGTTGCCGCTAGAGTTTATTTCAGAAAACAGAAACCATCTGACATTACATATCGGGGTGTCAACCATTTTATTCTTCGACGCATCTGTTGTCTCTGAACTGTTTAGATCTTGTGCAAAAATTGAAAGAAGTATGAAAACAATAATAATTGCCCAAGATACTTTTCTTTTCATTTTCTCCCCATAAATAATTAATGCTTATTACTATAAATATATTATCTTCATTTAAATGCTAATGATATATTATTTAAAACTATCTACTCTGCATTTTTATTAATCATTTTGCACTTTTATTACCCTATTTTCATGAATAAAAATGCAAAGCTTCCCATTCGACAGGAGTACTTTCAGTCAGGTACAGTACTTCCGAATGTAAAATTCTACCAAGGAACTCATCTAAAAGAGTTTGTCTCTCCTTAGAAAATAAATCAAGATGCTGTTTCTTACTTTTTGTTTGATAACCTCGTCTCTCCCGATTTCTACCAATGAATGATCTTTTCTGCATAATTTCAACATCAGTGTTAAAAACCTGAGCCATCCTTGAAAGCTCCTGATAAGAAATAATCCTTGAACTATCCAGCTTCATCATCTCCCGAAGAGCAAGCTTGTTCTTATCTTCTAAATAATAGATAGACCTGTTCTTGAACTGGGATCGTTTGATAACAGGGAAGATCTTCTGAAGAAAACGAAGAGGGGTTCCGTTTTTCTCTGTGTAAACATATCCTTTCCTCAAGAGTTCTTTTAGTAGTTCCAAAGCTTTGCCTCTGATACATGGTTCTTTTCTTCTAGGGGTTGGAATATCTTTTGTATAATTGTAAACAACATTTGCAGATATACCACAGTCCCTAGCTATCTTGTATTTGGATTTACCTTCAATGGTATCTTCTCTAATTTTCTGTATTGTTTCCTCAGATAGTTTTCTAGTCATTATGAAATGATTTTTTTAGTTATATAAAAAGATATGTAGAAACAGCAATTTTACGAGGTAAATGAGAAGGAACACCTCAATTTCAATTATGATGTTTTTGAGTTTCTAACCTATCTATTTGTTTGATGCTCGCCAATTGTTTCAGCACGCTGTAAGTAAAGGAGAATCTAGATTTCTATGTCCCAATAAAAAGTTATTAACATCTCACTAATGTTGCAATTACCGGCCTTATCCCATGCTTCTACCTTTAATATGAAGGGAGACATTCCCCATTGATACCATTTCCACTCATATGTATTTGGTCTAATCATTACACCGTCACTCTTAAACTTATTATTTACGTAAAACTTTATTGTATCTATACCAGATTCATCGTCTTTTGCAAAAACGTTTACGTCTATTCCACCGATGATGACTACGATCTCTTTTTCTTGTAAATTTGGAAATGGACCCAAATCCGTTTTCCCTTTACGTAGATAGATATGCCCATATTCAGGGCAAGTAAAATACACTTCTGGAGGGGTGTTATCGATTTCAATTTCAAGGTATGGATGATAGTCAATATTCTCGTATTCTTTTGATCTAAAATGCATCACAGGAATATTACCATATCCCCAGTAGTTTTCATCTTTTAGAACCCATCCATAATTATCCAATTGGCCACTGACGAAACTCTTCACATCATCTGTAACATCCCACACCAGCCAACGACCTGCTGATGACGGAACAATTTTATATGCTGTGAGCTGAGATGCATTTGAGGGCCGTGTATCCCATGTTGCAGTATTCTCATCCCAATCACTAGTTGCCCTGTATAACCTTAAAATATATCCTGTTGGATCATTATCGATCCATTCGTAATAATAAAGCTTTAATTTAGCAGAGTATATGTAAGCATCAGGAGGAATGGATGAAATATCAAACTTTGTCAGCACATCGAATGCCCATTCAGGCCTTCCCCCGCTACCATAGTCATTCCTTAATCTAAGAACTGGCATTAGACCCTTAAGGACATCTGGCATAGAATGATCTATAAAGGTATCATCCGTTGGATAAAATATCTTTATATCACAACCAGAATTTATATTTCCAATCCCATTCGTATCCTTATAACTATCGATTTTCCCAATATTCCCACTAATACTCGGTATAACACTAGCTCCAACAAACAAACATATTATGGCTAAAATCATGCCTTTTCTATAAACATCTTTTCGCATTTTACTCCTCCCTCTATAAAATTTTTAAGATTGTAATATTATATTATAATTTAAATGTATCGGAATTTAAATGAAACAAATGTAACAATGAGAAGTATTAGTGAATTAATTTTTGTTATTGCTATTATTAATATCTTCTGCTACAATAACCGCCTTATGATCTTTGGATTGGTATCTACGCCTTTCAATATCCCAATATTCTATAGTTCTAATTATATGACTTTCATCTGTTGGACCTAACATAATTTCAGTTTCATACATTGTATCCATCTCTTGATCTAAAAACAAAAAATCAATTCTGCCACCAGTTGATTGCTTTCGTTCTCTTTCTATTACAGTAACATCTCCCAACCCAAGTATTGATGGATCTTTTTCTATTCTATCCTGCAACCATTTTTCATCATGATATGTACGTAGTGGGTACTGTGTAATCTGAGTGTGGGAAACTTAGTTTGGGAAATTTAGGTTGATATTAAAAAAATGTTTTTATGAAATTATTAATTTGAATATTAATATCAATTTTCTCTATTTGGGGCTTTGCCTGTTAAGTCCATTTTGCCTGTAAAGTAAGTATTTTGCCTGTAAAGTCGCCTATTTTTCAGACTTTACGGGCAAAGCCCTAAAACGGGGCTTTGCACAATAAATCATGCTAATAGTTGTTTTGCACAATAAATACCCATTTCTTCTATTATATCTTATAAAATAAGACTTTTAGGTCAGAAATTGGACTTTTGAGTCAGAAATAACTTTTAGGTCATAGCCTACTAGGATTAATGTTAAATTTTTGATGGGTGAAAAAAGTAAAGATAAGTTTGTAATCCATCTGGATAGCGGATTAACTTCTTATCTATTATTTTTTTATCATCTAATTTGTTTATACCCTCTAAAATAGATGATTCATCTTTTATCTCTGTTAATATTAATGGCTGTTTCATTAATTTCTGCAATGCGGAAGATTCATCCTTGTCTAAATTATAATCTTTTATAAGATCAAAAACTAATTCTTGATATTTTTTATTATATATTCTAGAGTGATTTACATACCAGGAAATCAAAGTTATGCCAAAACCAAGGAAACCAATTAGTGTAAATAACTCTATCTTGCCAAAATAGTTAGCAATAAAAGCGAGTTCTACAATAGAAATACCAGCAAACAGGGATGCATACAATGAAATTGTACCCAGTGTTATTTTAAATAATTTCAGCTTATTTCCTCCTGCAAGCCTTCCACTTCAGAAAACTCTCTCGTAATATCTTTATAATAATATTTTAGAAGTTCGTTGATTTTTTCCTCTGATTTTTTAGCCTCATCTACTGTCACATCTTTCGGTATTTCTTTTAAATATGCAGAAATTTTAATTTCATCGTTTTCTGCAATTGAGAATATAACATTAATCGGTTTAAATTCTGGAATTTCAAAACCATCTAGCACTATGGACCGGTGGTATTTTCTCCCACCATATGAGTATTGCAAACTAAAGGTTAGCCCAGGGGCTGTTAAAGAGCTCTCAGGACGCATCATCGACAAGCTTTACGATTTGGCGCTCCAGGCCTTGACAAGATTGCTAAACGCCACGATAGAAAGACAGTTATGGAAGAGGACGTCATCGAATTACTTAGTAAACTTGAAAAAGATGTTATTTGAAAAGAGTTGGAGAAAGAGAATAAGAGGCTTGAAACGTTGGTGAAACGACACAAGGATCGGAGAAACGAAAAGGAAGCATGAAGTTAACTTAAGAAGAAATTAAACTTGAAGTAAAAGTTAAGTGAAAATAAGGAGTAATTTAAGTGCCAGAAGAAGTTGATAAAGAAGACAAAAAGGAAGTTAACTTAGATGAGCAAGAAGATAAGAAGGAAGTTAACTTAGGTGAGCATGAAGGTAAGCAAGAGGTTAGATTGAAGTCAACTTAAGACATCAGACTTAGCATCCTCTGGTCAAAGTCGGAGCACCCTCTCCCCCCCCTCATAACATATTCAAGCCCAGTTTTAGTTGTTTTCCAGCCTTACCAATGGAATATTTTCCGCAAAATAGGACAAGTATAGGTATATTCTACAGTTGTATCACCTTGCTTGTTTCCTTGCTTGGTTCCTTGCTCGTTCCCTGCTCGTTTCCTTGCTTGTTCCTTGATCGTTCCCTTGATTTTTCCTCGATGGTTTCTCGACTGTTTCCTTGTTTTTTCCTTGATTTTTTGCCTGATGTTTCCTCATTCACTGTAATATCTTGTTCAAGTTTATCGTTTGGTGAGCATGAAGGTAAAAAGGAAGTTAGATTGAAGACATCACAGACAAAGGTCTCGGTAGGTACCTCAGCAGGTGACGTAGTAGGTACCTCAGAGGTCTTTTTAGGTATCTTATCTTCGCCAACCATAATAATCAAGCCTTATCTTTGTTAGTTTTACGATTTTTAGATAGCTTCACCAACTATTCAAGATCCTTCTTTTCCTTCTCCAGCTCCTTCACCTTTCTTGCAACGATTACTAATTTCTTTTTTTTCGCTATTCTTTATAGCCATGAAATCACATCGCTTTTCTATTTCAATTACTTTTATATCACTTTTCAATTACTTTTCAATTAGTTTTCAATTACTCCCAATAGAGGTATATCCATTACAAATGCAATGAATACTTTTAGATATTAGATATCCTTCAAACATTGATTATCAAACCTCATTAAGCCTCAGTTTTGTTAGTTTTCCGATTTTTAGATCACTTCACCAATTTCTCAAGCCCTTTTTTATCCTCTTCCAGCTCCTTCACCTTTTCCGCGAGGTCCTCATAGTCAGGGCTTTAAACGACAAGAGATGATGCTTGATTACCATGGTTGATAAATTATGCAGATATATTTGTGATATCTCAAAGTGTTTACCATACAGTTATGGTGAATATCCTCTATTGGAAGTGTTTGAAAAGTGTTGGGAAAAGTGTTTGAAAATTGGTGGAAAAGTGTTTGAAAAGTGTTGGAAACACTTCAGTTAATGCTTTAGAACGCTTACTTCATTTGAGATTTCTTTATATTAGTTTCCGTTTTGTGTCAAATGCCTTACCACAGACATCGCAGACAAAGCTCTCGCTAGCAGAGCGGGGGGGGGGTGCTAGGGGCGTTAGCAGCGGTGTGCTAGCAGGGGCGCTATCAGCGGTGCTATCAGCAGCGCTAGCAGGTACATCAGAGGTATTATTAGCAGGGGCCTCAGCAGGGGTCTTACTAGGCACCTTATCAACTTTTTCTTCGCCAACCATAGTAATCAAGCCTCATTATTAAGCGTTTTACGAGTGAACAAGCTATAACCCGCTTCGTCTTTTTTTTTGTGCAGTGGAGTTGTCATTCGCATAGACCAGCTAATAACCTCTGGTACCTAAACAGGTGAAATACCTACTAAGGGTACCTACTAGTTAAGCTCAAACTTAGCATAGCAAAATGATACAAAATTGTATATCAAAATGATACAAAATTAAGATGGAAATAATACAAAACTAGAACAATTTTAAGACAGAACTGGGACGAAAGTGATATGTATTAGTGATGCAATTAATAATTTTGCTACGTAATTGATACATCGGCGATATAATTAAGGCATCATATGTTATCTGAGAAAGAAAAGGATGAAATACTCCGGTTGAGACAAGAAGAAAATTTAAGTTACAAAGAAATCCATAAAAAAACAAAATTTTCAATAAACACAATAATGAATGTCTGTAGAGAAAAAGCAGAAGAAAGTCAGAAAGAAGAAGCAAAGAAGCAAGTGGTATCACAGGATGGAGAAGAAATAGATAAAGATAAAAATCAGATAAAACAGAAGGAGGAAGTAATTTTTAATAGTGCAGAAGATAAGATACGGGCAATGCCAGGTGCTATTGATGATTTTATTGAAACAGAGCATCTTAAAGGAGCGTCTAGAGCTGAATGGGAGAAACGTAAAGAAGAAATAAAAGAGATATTGAGAATAGAAGTCGATGATAGGATCGCTGATGAGCGGGAGGATGCTACTGAAATAAGTGATGGACAGTGGCGCGTGCTTATTAAAAAGGAGTTTGACAAAAAAGAAGTAGCTGCGAATCTTAGACGTGTACTTAAAGAGAGAGATACCACCATCGAAGATCTAGGTAATGATAACGTGGCTCTATGGGAGACAAACGCAGATCTTACAAAAGAGAATGAAGAGAAAGATAATTTAAATACAAATCTAAATAATAAAAACGCAGATCTCAATGATTATATTGAAAATTATCTTGATGATGCTGGGAGAAGAGAACGATCAAAACTCAGATTGGAAAAAGAGTCCTTTGCTAGAGAGAAGACTGATTTTGATTCTGCTTGTGTAAGGGAACAAAACAAACTTGAACAAGAGAGAGATGATTTTGACCAATCTGTAAATAGAATCGGCAATTATTTAACAAAGCAAAAATCAAAATTAGATCAACGAGATAAAGATCAGAATAATCGGGATAAGGAACTAGATGAGAGGAAAAAACTAATAGAGGGCCAGGCAGATAAACAACAGATTGAAGGAGAAAAAATAATACAGGATCGAGATAGGGTACAAAAGTTATTGGATGATCAAGTAGTTAAACAGCAGATTGAAAGAGAAAAAATAATACAGGATCGAGATAGGGTACAAAAGTTATTGGATGACCAAGTAGTTAAACAGCAGAAAAAAGCCACCGAGTTGAAACAGAAGGAATATGAGTTGGAACAGAAGAGGGATGCAATTGCCACTGTAAAAAAGGATTTGATGGATTTCGCTGAGGAAATTGGACATGAGTTTTTAGAACTTGGCAGGGTTGAGCAAAAAATTGAGAGAAATAAACATTTTTTGCTTTTAACAGGAGAACGTGAAAAAGTATTGGAGAGGATACCCTTAAGCTGAGGTGGGGGTATTTTATCCCATGTGGCCCCAGTCTGGGGCCATGATCATGTAAGAAAAAGATGCAGGATAAGACTAGAAATTGGGCCTTAGATTTTTATCTAAGGCTTTGAGGGGGAACTCTTTTGTTTCTAACCTTTTATATTCCCTTTCATCCGGTTTAAGATTGCTCTGTGGCGTTCTCTGTGCCTATTTCGTAGGCTTTATACCCCTGATTGAAACATCTCATAGCAAAGCTAAGATGTTCCTCGTTCTCTTTCTTTCTCGGCATTATGCCACATCTGGCGATGGCCAAAGATTTCTTTTCGCGGTCTCCGTGTGGATCATCTCATGGAATATCTCCAAAGTCTTTGTATCTGTACCTGGTATCCATCTCTCGACTAGATCCTGCTTTAAATCCTGGAATCCTTGTATCTCATCAAATGATGGTTTTCCATCTACAGAAGGTGGTTTATCTGTAGGTTGGTCTTCTGATACCTGCTTGGCTTGGTCTTTGTATTCCTTTATCCGTTCCATGATTTTTCGATATCTCTCCCCTTATAGCACCAGCAGCGTTTGGGCGAAATGTAGAATATGTCTTTGATAAACCAGGTGTATATACCAGAATATTTTGTAAAAATTTACCTATGCCGTCTGTGAAAAATCGAAAAGTACGTTAAATTATTGTGATAAAAATAGTGTAATAGGATAATTTTATTAATCAGTTAACATCCGATTTTTAAAATCATCATATATACCTAACATCTCGTGTCTTAATTTCATAATAGTTTTTTTTCTGGCCACCTAGAGGGTGAGTCTTTCTTATAGACACTGATTTTGGAATATGGTCCATCATTCTACCTAAAAACGGATTATAGAATATGGCTGTTACTGTTAACACTTGTTAAGCAAACATTTAAGATAGGATAATGTGTTCTAAATGTGCAATTTTAATATTTGGGGGAGGCAAACTATGAAAATTATGTTGAGTAAAGCATTGATTTTTGTAATAATAGGATTGTTTATAGGAGCTAGTATTTTACCGAGTGTGTGGGGATCTTCTTTTTATTTCAAAAATGAAGAAGATACGAGTCAATTAAGTAGTGATGTATATGAATTTAATACTCATATGTTGAATTACAGCAATTGCTGTGTTGATGGTAAAGAACTCAAAGGTGCTTCTTCATATATAGAAAATCGAGATAAGGAGGTTGAAATTTTTTCCATTAATTATAATGAACATGTTGATATTTTAGAGTCAGGTGAAGCAACTGTTGAACTTTCTATAATTATCCCTTCATCCAGTTATGCTGATATTTACCGTGAAGTCTTAGGTGTACCAGCTAGCGTGAGTATAGATAAAGAGATACCCATACCTGAAAATATTATCATCACAGAAAATAGGGATAATACTATTAGTTCTACTGGGCGAGAAAGTTTCTATAATTCAATTTCGCAGGAACAATGGCACATGTTGGGGCTTGTTTCTGAGATATCTGAATCGCAGATGATACCTTTTGGACTAAATGATGAATGTAAAATAAGTTTACAGGCTCAGGCATTTACTCAGATAAATGATTTTAGGGATGATACATGGAATATTTCGCTTGGACCTTATGCTACTGGAAATATGAGTAATGTTAACAGATTCGTTTGTTTAGGAATAGGATTCTTAAAGCTGATGTTAGACTCCATTCCGGGTGAACAGGTTTTTAAACGTAGTTGGACAACGACAATTACATTACCAAAAGAGGCAAAGTTGGTTAATATTGAGAAGTTACGTCCATTAAACTGGATGTTGGATTTCGGTGGCGGTACCATTATGAATGCATGTATTGCTAGTGTTACCGAATCAACTGTAATTCTTGAAGAAACGTTAACTGTAACTGAGCAAGATACAATCAATCCTTTGGCTTTCGGAAAATATAAATCGTTTGACATTGAATATTCTCTTATAGGTTCATCAGACAGATATCGTGCTAGTAATTTTTCTCCCATAGATGGCGGTTCGCGTGGGGAGATATTTAACTGGAGTTCGACTTTTGGTGGAGATCTTTCAGATTCGTTTAACGTAGGTCCAATTGAGATTGACTATGCATTCTCTTGTTATGTAAATTTTAATATACTTATTACCACCAGTGAGGCAACAGTTACTACCTCTGTAGATGTTAGTGCAAATCTTACTGTTACATTTACAGATGAGTATGTGTATGATTCTGGATGGATAGATATTATTTCGCCATTTTCATGGAGGATCTGTGGATGGATATGGATCATTCCTATATGGCTAGATGTGGAGATTGGGCCTGAGTTTAGTATTGAAGCTGGTGCTGAAGCAGGGTTGACTGTTAGCACTGGTGCATGGGCTCATGCTGAGTTAACGATGGGTGCCCGATATAGTTTGTTTGAAGGTTTTGAGTTAATATGGGATCATGATTTTGACTATGGTTATACAGAGCCCACGTTAGATGAAGCGAATATACGAGTTCGGGTAAAGCCTGCGATTAGTTTTCCAATTAAGGCCAAGATATATAGTCTTATAGGGCCAATTGTTAGACCTGAAATTTATTTTCTCGGAACCATCAAATACGTAGGTGATGTATTGCTCTGGAATCTTAAATTTGGATTTAATTTATCAGTTGGTGTCTGTGTCGGCATTCCTTTTTTAAATGATGTATGCTGGGAATGGTCAATTTATGATTTCACCATAAAGGAATGGAACAATAATGTGGATCCTCCTGATACTGATCCGCCCAATACAGAGATACATATGTATCCAAGGAAATATGGTTGGGCTGGGAAGAAGTTATGGATATGGTTTAACACTACAGATACTGGTGATGTTCCTTCTGGTTTAGATGAAACAAAATTTAAAATTGGTGATAATGATTGGATGCCTTATAATTATTCAGAGATTTACAAATATACAGTTACCGAGCCTGGTCAAAGCCCTTATCTCATTGAATACTATAGTATTGATAATCTGGGCAACAGCGAAATACCTTCTATTCGCTCAATCAATGTAGATTATCTCCCTCCAACTTCTACGCTTTCAATTGGAAATCCTTCGAATGATCATATTGTTTTTTCCTATCAAACTCCTTTACTCCTTGAAGCAGAAGATGATCTAACAGGATGTAATATATGGTACCGTATTGGAGATTATGGGGGAAGTTTTAGCCCTTGGAAAAAGGGAGCTTATAATGCTCCTGTCACATATCATTTTACTGTAAATGATGGAGGCGAGTATTATCTCCAATGGTTTGCAATAGATGGTGTATGGAATAATGAGACAATACATAATGAATCTTTTTATGTAAAAACAGGTACTGATACTGTTTATAATGTTTCTTTAACGTTGTATAGGATACTACAATTGGACGATATTGACCCTTTCCCGTTAGGTGAAGCTGAATGGTATTATCATGTTGGTTTTTCTGAGGATGGAACTTATTTTGTTTGGTATAGTTCACCAATACCTTTTATGGCGGGACAAGATGATTTAATTGTTAATGAAACATATAACTTTTTTACTGATCAAATCGAAATATTCATTTGCATAATTGTTTGCGAAGATGATTGGTGGGATGAGGATGATTTAGCAGATGTAAGTATTCATCCGAAAGGTGGGGAAGATGATTATAATAGCACGATATATCCTCCACCTGTTGGAAGTGGCGATGAAGCTAGTTATATTAGTCAGCTTTACCTCATGAATGACACTCTTACTACTTATACTGAACCTGATGGTATTTGGCGAAAAACTTCTGGGGAGTTTGATGGTAATCCTGGTGATGAAAATGACGCGGCAGTATGGTTTAATACAACTGTGACAATTTATAACATACTTCCTATTGCAGATTTTACTTACGTACCAATTTATCCTACTATACAAGATCTCATTCAATTTAACGATACATCTAGTGACCCTGATGGAAATATAGTATCATGGTGTTGGGAGTTTGGCGATGGGGATGTTTCCAATGATCAGAATCCGACTCATCAATATGTTGACAAGGGAACATACCCTGTAAATTTAACTGTGACAGATGATAAAGGTGCTATCGGTAAATTATTAAAGAATGTAACAGTTAGGAAACCTATTGTTTATGTTGATGATGATTACAACACTTCGACACCCGGCTGGCAGATTGATCATTTTGTAAATATTCAAGAGGGGATAATTGCAGTTGATGAGCATGGACTTGTATATGTTTATAATGGTACCTATTATGAATCGGTTATCATTGAAAAAAGTATCAATTTAATGGGAAACAATAAAGAGATGGCGAATATCGTTGGTTACAGTCCTGGATATAGTACCATTAACGTTTATGTAGATAATGTAAGCATTAAAGAATTGAATATAACTCAAAGTTATGGAGATATAGGTATCAGGGCACATAACCTAAGCATCATAAATAATCTCTATGTTAGCGATTGTATTTTATATGAAAATGGTGAGGCTGGAATTGATCTGTCAGTTTGTAGCAATTCAACCATAAGAGATTGCATTTTTTATAATATGGGAAGTGGGATTCAATTAGATAGATCATCTAATACCATAATAACTAATTGTACAATTTATAACAATGATTTTGGAATTTATCTTCATAAATCTGATGATACAATAATCAATAATAATTCTATTAGAGATAATAATCAAGATGGTATAAGAATTCAAGATTCATATAACTGTTTAATCTATCATAATAATTTTATAAATAATTCACCGAATGGAATTGATGATGGAGTTAACTTTTGGGATAACGGTTATCCATTTGGTGGGAACTATTGGGACGATTACACAGGAAATGACAACTATCATGGAGTAAATCAAGATATTCCAGGTAGTGATGGTATTGGAGATACCCCATATGATATTCCTGGTGGGAGTAACCAGGACTTGTATCCACTTGGTTACTTTCACCCTATAGCAAACTTTACCTATACCCCAATAAATCCAACAACCCAAGATGTTATTAGCTTTACAGACGCTTCAATTGATCCTGATGGAATAATAGTGAATTGGTCATGGAATTTCAATGATGGTAACATTAGCTATCTGCAGAATCCAACATATCAATATGCTAACAATGGTACATACACTGTTACACTGAATGTTACAGATGATGATGGTGAAACAGATAGTGAAACAAAATCAGTATCAGTTACGAGTGGGACAACATCTGATATTTTTGTTGATGATGATTACACTTCTTTAACGCCTGGTTGGGGATATGACCATTTTGATGTAATTCAGGATGGTATTGACGCTGTTGCAGAGAACGGAACTGTTTATGTTTATAGTGGAACTTATTATGAGAATGTTTTTGTGAATAAAACTATTGATTTGATTGGTGAAGATAGAAACAATACGATTATTGATGGAAATAATAATGGAAATAATGTGGTACATATATTGCATCACGTGAGTGGTGTAACTGTACGAAACTTTACTATAAGAAACAGTGGGGGCTATTATTATAATTATACGGCTGGGATAAGATTGGGTAGATACGGGAATAATCACGTTGTCGAAGATAACATAATTACAGGCAATCATCTGGGTATGTACCTTTATATCACGAAAAATAATCTTATTAAAGATAATATTATTGATAATAACAGATGGATGGGCATCTGGATGGATACGGCCGACCCTTATTCACCTAATGCGATGAATGAAATTATTGGAAATACTATTTCTAATCATACTGAGGTAGGTGGGGGGAACAACAGTTTTGGCATATTAATCAATTCTTACAATAATTTAAATCATATATACCGCAACAACTTCATCAACAACACTAATAATGCATGTGACTATTGTAACAACATATGGGACAACGGATACCCCTCTGGTGGGAACTACTGGAGCGACTACACAGGCATAGATGCAGATTCTGACGGTATAGGAGACACACCATACAATATCACAGGGGGAGATAATCAGGATTTGTATCCGTTGATGTATCCCTGGGGTGAAATCCACCATGCAGATAGTATCTATGTCGATGATGATAATACCGAGGGCCCATGGGATGGAACACCTGAACACCCATTTCAACATATTCAAGATGCGGTAGATGTTTCATATGATGGAGATACAATACGAGTATATGCCGGAACATACAACGAAACAGATTTGCAGGGTGAATATTTAAAGATAAACAAGAGCATCTCAATAATTGGAAATGGCTCCCATTGTACCACTATTCACCATGGAATGAAAATAATTGATGTCGACAATACATCTGTTCGAGGGTTTAGAATATATGGTAGTTGGTTCTACAACGATGTTGGTATTCTTGGTAATGCCCTTTCGTTAATAAATTCGAATTGGACTAATATAAGCGATAGCATCTTGTCTGGTGGTCTAGGTGGATTATTTATCTCTAGTTCTAGCAATAACATCATAAAAGAAAATACCATTATGGGCATTCATCTGTATCATTCGAACAGTAATACGATTTCTGAGAATACTATCCATGAGTTTATGTTCGGCATCAAACTTCAGGATTCGGCTGAAAATATTATTTCTAGGAACAACATCACAAATAATTCAGGCGGTGGTTTTTTAATCTTTACGGCTATCGTTCTAAAGAATTCTTCTAATAATTATTTATTTGAAAACAATATCACAAACAATGATTATGGCATCAAAATAAATAATACGTCTAACAATAACTTCATCTATCACAATAATTTCATCAACAATACATATCTAAATGCTGAAGATGTGGGTAATAACACATGGGACAATGGCTATCCTTCTGGTGGCAATTATTGGTCAGATTACGCAGGTATAGATGAAGATGGTGATGGCATCGGCGATACACCATATGATATCCCTGGTGGGAGTAACCAGGATTTGTACCCGCTAGGATACTTCCACCCTATAGCAAACTTTACCTATACACCAATAAATCCAACAACCCAAGATGCTATTAGCTTTACAGACGCTTCAATAGACCCTGATGGAATCATTGTAAACTGGTCATGGGACTTTGGAGATGGAAATATCAGCTACGATCAGAATACAACTCATCAATATGTTGATGATGGAACATACACAGTAATTTTAAACGTCACCGATGATGATGGAGCATCTAATGAAACAACTCAACAGATAGTTGTGGCAAATGTTGCTCCTGTAGCAAATGATGATTGCTACAGCGTTGCTGAGAATGGCACACTCTACATATCAGCTACAGGAGTACTAGAAAATGATACTGATGCTGAGGGTGACTCGTTGACTGCGAGTCTAATAAGCAATGTGTCAAATGGTGTTCTTACATTGTTTGATAATGGGTCCTTTGGGTATACACCAACTGTCGGTTATAATGGGACTGATAGTTTTACATATAAGGCGTTTGATGGAATAGATTACTCCAATGAGGCAACAGTGATAATATGGGTAATTTCAAATAACCCACCGTATAATCCCAGTAATCCATCGCCATCAGATGGAAAAACAAACGTTGATAAAAATAAGGTTTTAAGCTGGTCTGGTGGTGATCCTGATTCTGGCGATACGGTGACATATGACGTTTACTTCGAAACATCAAATCCTCCTTCAAAGATAAGTTCCAATCAATCTGGTACAAATTATGATCCAGGTACGATGAGTTACAATACAAAGTATTATTGGAAAATTATTGCTTGGGATAAGAATGGCACTTCTGCTGAAGGTCCTATATGGAGTTTCACTACGGAGAAAGAAAGCACTCAACCACCTTACAACCCTCCATATAATCCCCCACCAACTAATCAAGATCCAATTGCAAATGTCTCCGCTAGTGAAACCTTGGGATTTATCAACACTCCAGTAATATTTGATGGATCACTCAGCTCAGATGAAGATGGAAGTATAACCAATTACACGTGGAATTTTGGGGATGAAACAACCGGATATGGTGATGTAACAACACATGTCTATGTAAGCCCTAGCGAATATATCGTAACGTTAACCGTAACTGATAATGAAGGAGCAACCGATGATGATACCATTACGGTAGTTATAAGTAAACCAAACAT
>JAUWWG010000003.1 GCA_030616985.1 Thermoplasmatota archaeon | reverse complement strand
CAACAATCTCCCCACCCAAATCTCCACCTTCAGGGCCTAAATCAATTAGATGGTCAGCTGATTTTATGACTTCCAAATTATGTTCTATCACAACGACCGTGTTTCCTTTATCAACCAGGCTATTAAGCACGTCGATTAGTTTTTTTACATCATGAAAATGAAGCCCTGTTGTCGGTTCATCAAGTAGATAAATGGTTCTTCCAGTGCTTTTCTTTGAAAGTTCTCGAGTTAGCTTAATTCTTTGGGCCTCTCCCCCAGAAAGGGTTGTAGAGCCTTGGCCAAGTTTGATATACTCAAGTCCAACCTGTGAAAGTGTTTCAAGTTTCTTTCTAATAAATGGAATGTTCTGAAAAAGATCTAGTGCTTCTTCAACACTCATATCAAGAACATCTGCAATTGTCTTTCCTTTGTAGGTAACCTCAAGTGTTTCCTTATTGTATCGTTTTCCTTTGCATTCTTCACACTCGATGTAAATGTCGGGTAAAAAATTCATTTCAATTTTTATTAGTCCGTCTCCACGGCATGCCTCACATCTTCCACCTTTTACATTAAATGAGAATCTCCCTGGCTTGTAACCTCTTCTTTTTGCTTCAGATGTTCTTGCAAATATTTTTCTGATTTCATCAAATACCTTTGTATAGGTTGCCGGGTTGCTTCGAGGAGTCCTTCCTATCGGACTTTGATCGATTACAATCACTTTATCGATTTTATCGTCAAACTCGATTGAATCGTGTTTTCCAGGATTCATCCTTGATTGATGGAGTGTTTTCATTAAAGCTTTGTATAAAATTTCATAAATAAGAGTTGATTTTCCACTGCCAGAAACACCAGTAATAAGTGTCAGAACGCCAATTGGAATTTTTACATCCACATCTTTTAGATTGTGTTCGCGACATCCGTTGATATGAATATAGCTGTCAGATTTTCTTCTTTTCTCTGGCAAATCTATTTGTAATTTTTTTGAGAGGTATTTTCCGGTAAGTGATGCCGGATGGTTTTCGATCTCTTCGGGTGTTCCTTCTGCTACTATCTTTCCCCCATGAAGTCCTGCTCCTGGACCCATATCAACAACATAATCTGCGTGCCTTATAGTTTCTTCATCATGCTCGACAACAATTAGTGTATTTCCAAGATCTCTCAATCTATATAGCGTATCAATTAATTTTTTGTTGTCACGTTGATGAAGCCCAATGGATGGTTCGTCAAGGATGTACACAACACCCATGAGATTGGATCCGATTTGTGTTGCAAGTCTAATTCTTTGTGCTTCCCCACCAGAAAGGGTCCCTGCGCTTCTTGAAAGTGTCAAATAGTTAAGTCCAACTCTATCAAGAAAATCCAACCGTGCTTTGATTTCTTTTAAAATCTGCCATGCAATCTCTTCCTGTTTTTTGGAAAGTACCAGAGTTTTGAAAAAAATAATACATTGCTTTATTGACATGTCAGTAACGTCAATGATTGATCTATCTGCAATTTTCACAAAAAGAACCTTTGGTTTTAGCCTCTTTCCACCGCAAGCAGGACACGGAGAAATGATCATGAATTTTTCCAGGTCTCTTCTTCTGTAATCTGACTCAGTTTGTTTGTATAGTCTTTCAGATTGAGGGATAAGTCCCTCCCATACCCCTCTCCCCGACCATTGTGCCTCTCCGTTTCTTGTAATCATGTTAAAACTGACTTTTTCAGGAGAACCGTACATCAATACATCATATTGTTCTTCAGCCAGATCTTTTATAGGAGTAAATATGTCAAAACCAAAATGTTTTGCTACTCCCCCAAGATAATGCACACGCCATCCGTCCCTCATATTTTTATAAAGTGCAATAGCACCATCTGCAATACATTTCTCTTCATCTGGTATGATGAGATGTTCGTCAAATTCCATTTTAATTCCAAGACCATGACATACCTCGCAGGCACCAAATGGACTATTAAACGAAAACATTCTTGGCTGTAGTTCCTCAAAAAACATTCCACAATTCGGGCAGGTCATCTTAGAAGAATATATGTGCTCAGCCTCATTATCATCAAGAACAAGGATCAAACCATCAGATCTATTAAGCGCATTTTCGCATGCCTCAGCAAGTCTTGATTTATCCTCCACATCCAATCTATCGACTACAATTTCTATGTCATGTTTTTTGTACCGCTCCAATTTAATTTCTTCATCTGTCCGGTAGATGGTTTTGTTTACTCTTACTCTTGAGTAACCCTCTTTGTTTAAATCCTTAAAAAGTTGCCCATAGGTTCCTTTTTTCTGACGAACAATTGGCGAAAGGATAGCTACCAGCCCCTCAAGTTCTTTTGAGATTCTTTTCGCAATTTTTTCTGGAGACTGTGATTCTATTTTTATGTTATGCTCTGGACAATATGGTACGCCTACTCTTGCAAACAGCAATCTTAAATAGTCATAAATTTCAGTAATTGTTCCAACGGTACTTCTTGGGTTTTTGCTTGTCGTTTTTTGTTCAATCGATATAGCTGGAGACAATCCTTCGATACTATCCACATCAGGTTTGCTCATGAGTCCCAGAAATTGCCGCGCATAAGAAGATAATGATTCAACATATCGTCGTTGTCCTTCCGCATAAATAGTGTCAAATGCAAGTGTTGATTTTCCGGAGCCGGAGATGCCGGTTATCACCGTTAGCTTATCACGTGGGAGTTCAACGCTTATGTTTTTTAGATTGTGTTCCCGTGCTCCTTTAATTTTGATATTTTTCAACTACTTCCCTCTTGAAAGCATAAAATGGCCTCAGATTTTATTTTGAATGGTTGATTTCCTTGATTGTTTTTTCTATTATATTCTGCAACACATATTCAAGTCTTTCTAAAGAGCAACATCTAATCAACTTCATTTTTATGGGAAAACCATTTTTAAAATGGCATGAGCCTCCTATCGCATTTCAGTTGGCAGAGTGAGTAAACAACAACTTCCCCACACCAATCAAACTAAGAAAATTGACATCCATCGGCATGGGAAGGATTATTGCAAACCCATTATCAGAAGACACTACATCTCAGATATCCGGAAGTTGCGATATTGCTTTCTTGATTGATTCCTCAGAATGCGTATAATCCTGAATTTGGTGGTTATGATATGCATCGTATGCTGAGAGATCGAAATGTCCATGTCCGCTGTTTGCAAATACAATTATCTTTTCCTCGTTCTTCTGTTTACACATCTTAGCGAAATCTATCGCTGCTTTTACTGCATGAGCCGCTTCTGGTGCTACCACAAATCCCTCGGTTCTAACAAATAATTCTGCAGCTTCAAAGACTTCATTTTGATAATAAGCAACAGCTTCCATGTATCCATCTTTTGTCAGTTTGCAAAGAAGTGGCGAATCTCCATGATATCTTAGACCACCTGCATGAATCGCAGCTGGAACAAAGGTATGACCTAGTGTGTACATTTTGAGAAATGGTGTCAGACCGACACTATCTCCAAAGTCGTAGCGATATTCTCCTTTTGTAAGTGTTGGACAAGCAAGTGGTTCAACAGAAACTATCTTCAAATCCGGTTTATCTCCCACTATTTTATCTCTGACAAATGGGAAACATGCTCCGGAAAAATTGCTCCCTCCTCCGACACACCCAACAACAATGTCTGGATATTCATCAATTGCTTCAAACTGTTTTTTCATTTCCAAACCGATAATCGTTTGGTGTAACACCACATGGTTTAACACCGAGCCAAGGGCATAGTTTGTATCTTCATGGGTTGCCGCATCTTCAACAGCTTCACTAATGGCCATTCCAAGACTTCCCGACGTATTAGGATCCCTTCTTAAGATTTCCTTTCCCACATTTGTAAGATTTGTTGGACTGGAGAAAACTTCAGCACCCCAATTCTCCATAAGTACTCGCCTGTAAGGTTTTTGTTCATAACTACATTTTACCATATAAACTCTACATTTGATACCGAAAATTTGAGTGGCAAATGCAAGCGAAGACCCCCATTGACCAGCTCCTGTTTCAGTTGCAATTCTCTCAACACCCTCTTTCATGTTGTAGTATGCCTGTGCTACTGCAGAATTGGGTTTATGACTTCCGGGGGGACTTACACCTTCCCATTTAAAATAAATCTTTGCAGGTGTTTTCAAAGCTTTTTCTAGACGTTCTGCTCTATATAGAGGGGAGGGTCTCCATATGCGATAAATCTCTCTGACTTCTTCAGGTATTGGTATGTATCGCTCCTGGCTAACTTCTTGTTTAATAAGTCCCATTGGAAATATCGCTTTTAGATCCTCTGGTCCTATTGGTTCTTTTGTTTTTGGATTCAAGGGTGGATCCAAAGGGGTTTTTAGGTCTGCCTGTATGTTATACCATTCTTTCGGAATTTCATTTTCATCCAATATTATTTTTTTCATTTGACTCTCCTCTTATGGCTCCGCAGAGATGCAAATCACACATGTTGATTTAAATATTTTGTAAAAAAATGCAACTTTCGTTGAAATACGATATTGGCTTTATTTCCACTTAAAAAGACAGTATACTGGGTATGTTTCTCAAAAATGAGCATATGAGGTGATTCATATTAAATTTTAACTCATTCCGGAAAGCATATTATGATTTTTGCCATAAGATATCTGGGTAATATGTACAATCCACTTGAATTATCCAAAAAGACTGAGGATATCGTTATCAATGGAAATATGAAGAAGTATTATCGTTTTCGCCCAACAAGATTCTATGGTGGAATAGCAACTGCTGATACAGTAGGCTGTAATCTCCGATGTAAATTTTGCTGGTCAGGCAATAGCGTATGGAATGTGAAAAATGCAGGGAAAATTTATTCACCACAACAAGTGGCCGATAAACTTCATGAGCTAGCAAGGATAAAAGGATACAATCAGGTGCGGGTGTCAGGTGGAGAACCCACCATTGGTAGAAAACATCTAATCGAACTTTTGGAAAATATTAGTGAAGATCTTTTGTTTATTCTTGAAACAAATGGCATACTTTTGGGTACCGATAAGACATATGTAAAAGAGTTGTCTAAATTCCAAAATCTCCACGTCCGTGTTTGTCTCAAGGGATGCACTCAAGAAGAGTTTAGTTGGCTCACGGGTGCGGATGAGGGGTTTGAATATCAGTTGAAGTCACTTGAATATTTAAGAGATGAAAATCTGAGATTTAATGTCGCACTTGTATCGATAAGTAAGAATAAGCAGGAATTATTTAATAGACTAACAGAAATGGATTTAGGCAGAATAATGATAGAGAATGAGGAAATCAAACTTTATCCACTTGTAAGAAAAAGACTTGAGAAAGAAGGGATTCTACATTACTTTGAAGTATGATCGGCCTATCTGGTGTTAGGTAGTTTAGATACTACAGGGAAAACCAATTATATCTTCTAAGAGATAGTCAATTCATTAATTCTTTTTTCGAATTCTTTGAGATCATATACAATGAAATCCCCCTCATTTGTTTTTTTTCTGTCGAGGTGAAATGAGGTGATCCCTAATTTTCTTGGGATGTTGTAATCAAATTCTTCATGATCTCCAATGTGAATCATTTCATCTGGATGGATATTCATTTTATCGCAGATCATCGAGTAGAACTCAGTTACTTTTTTGACCTTATGAAAATCAGACGTTGAAGAAAAAACATGAGTGAAATATTTTCTGAGTTTTGTTTCTTCCAATTCTACTTCGATGAATTCTCTTCTAGCATTTGAAGTAATTATCAAATCAAATTTCTTATACAACCTTCTCAAAACATTTGTGACCTCAGAATATGTTTCAATGGCATATCTATATTTTTCTAATAGTTCTCTCCAATTATATTTAAGATTAAAGCGACTAAACCAGTATTCAATATCGTACCACTCCACTCTGTCCTCTCCAATTTCGTCGTATTTTTCTAAAAGAAATTGTTTTGCTTTTTCAAGATCAATTTTCTTCTCCAGGGCATATATTTTTGGCAACCCTTCTAACCATACTAAATCTGCATAGGTACTTTTCATCAGTGTTTTATCCATATCAAAAGAAATGAGTTTTATCATAGGTCATCATTAGTTTAAGGACAGACAATTATTGGTAAATTCAGGTTAGATGCTTTTACCTTTAAAGAGAAGCCCCATCTCATCTTTATACATTTTTCTATCAATGCCCAACGATTCCGCCCGAGTTTCAATCATCGATTTTCTTGAAAAACCAATAAGAAGATTATACAATTCACATATGATTACAGAATTAGAGATGTCTTTTTTGCTATACTCAGTCAGCACTCTAAAAATATTTTTATTGAATTCACTTCCAAGTTCTAATTGTTCCGCAGGAAGCTCCTCCAATTCTTTTTCAATTTTTTTCATATTAGTCTCCAATAATTCAATTGGTTTGATTTCATCTATCTTCTCAATATATTCTCCCAATTCTCTTAATTTTTCTCCGATCATTTTTAAATCTCCCTAGTGATCAAAAGCTATTTTTCTTCGACGTGCATCTCCAGAACATTTGCTTTTTAAAAATCTTTGGTTTTGCAACGCAAATAAACAACACATAGCGCTCATCTCACTGCCAGATTACCTCACATATAACAACGATAGATAAAAAGGTTTTAATGTCCCTGCATAATTTTAGCTGAAATATTTAAGAATGATTTCACTTTATTGGTATCTTAATGATGAATAGAAATCTCACAAACCCGGGCGTTCAAACGATTTTTGTCTCAAAAGAACAGAGTAATTGCCCACTCATACCAGATATTGTCAGATTTGGCAAAAAATTTAAGGACTTGGGCGTACTAGAAGACACTACCGCAGCAGTTGTAAGTCTAAAATATGGAAAGCGTTTATTAATAAATGGAAGTAGCAGCAATATAGGAGATATACAAATAGATGATATCCTTGAAATTGTTGATTATAACCCAACAAAAAAAATTATTTTGGCAATAGGTTCTAAAAACCCCTATATTGAAACACCAGTTCACTGGCTTATACACCATGCACGAGATGATGTAAACGCAGTTATCCACCTCAACAGTAAAAAACTAGCTGAAAGACTTGCAAAAAAATTACCTACAACTGAAAAGGAAGAACCACCTGGAACCTTTGAACTAGCTAAAGAAGTTTTAAAAATACTGCGAACAAGTAAAAACCTAGTGATAAAAAATAGTGGAGTTTTATTTGTTGGAAATAGTTTAAAAGAAGCTGAGGATTCAGCCTTAATTACTCTAAGGGAATCATTATGAAAATTGAAGGAAAAGAATATAGAGCGTTCTGGTTTGAAAACAACACAGTAAAGTTTATTGATCAGAGAAAACTGCCATACAATTTTGAAATTTACACTGCAAAAACAGTTGATGACATAGCATTTGCAATAAAAGACATGATAGTTCGTGGAGCACCTGCAATAGGAGCAGCAGCTGCATATGGAATGGTTTTAGGAAAAGGAAAAACACATGAAACGGCAAATAAACTGAGTAAAACACGTCCTACGGCTTACGATCTATTCTATGCAATCGATTACATGGAAGGTGAAATAAACAAAGGCAAAAATCCAATAGACGCAGCAAACAATTATGTCGAGGATGTCATCGATCGATGTAAAAATAGAGGTAAAAATGGAGAAAAGCTAATAGAAGATGGTATGAGAATTCTAACGCACTGTAATGCTGGTGCACTTGCAACTGTAGACTACGGAACTGCATTGGCACCAATCAGATTGGCTCATAGGACTGGTAAAAAACTTTTTGTATATGCCGACGAAACACGTCCCAGATGTCAAGGTCTGCTCACATCATGGGAACTCATGCAGGAAGGTATTAAACATTCGGTTATTGCCGATAACGCAGCAGGATATTTTATGAAAAATGGCGAAATAGATATGGTCATAGTGGGAGCAGATAGAATTGCAAAAAATGGCGATTTTGCAAATAAGATAGGCACCTATGAAAAAGCAGTACTTGCAAAAGAAAACGATATTCCATTTTATGTTGCTGCACCCGTAAGTACCTTTGACAAGAACATAGAGGATGGAAGCCGAATAAAAATTGAAGAGCGGGAAAGGGATGAACTTGCAAAAATCAATGGGAAAACAATTATGCCGGAATGGATAGTTGTAAAAAATCCTGCATTTGATGTTACACCAAGTAAATATGTAACAGGATACATAACAGAAAAGGAGATTGTGAAATGATAACTGTAAGAAAACCAAATGAAAATGAAATAAGGGAGTTTGAAACATGGCCCGTCTGGGAAAAGGAAGAATCTGAATTCGATTGGGAATATTCAGATAAGGAAACTTGCTACATATTGCAAGGAAAAGCTCAAGTTTTCGATGAAAATGGAGCAATTCTGGTAGAATTTGGAAAAGGAGATCTTGTTGTTTTTCCACCAGGACTCAGATGCAAATGGAAGATTTTAGAAAACATGAGAAAACATTATAATTTAGGTTGATTTAATCATATTTTCAATGGTAATGTTTTGGCCATATAAGCAAAGAAATACCAATGGTAAATGACCATAAAATTCATTTGAAATAATTTTTATTTCTTTTTAGATTTTCTAGAGGCACATTCATGATTTAAACATATATTTTTTGTCTCTTTTTCCTCATGTTTAATTTGAACGGTAGGTGCTGTGCATACCTCGCAAACACCATTCGCAACAATATCGCCCTCCTGCGGCAAAGAATAAGTATTTTTACACTTAGGGAAATTGATACAGCCAACAAATCTCTCTCCGCTTCGTGATGTTCGTACAATCATGTCATTTCCACATTTTGGGCATTTTCCTATTACACTTGAAGGCTGTCCCGTAATCTTTGGGCATCTTGGATTTAAACACATATCCAAAGATTTTCTACCTTTGGCTTTCACTTGAATGATAGGTGCTTTACAAGCATCACATATCTTGTCAGTATTAGTGATCTTTCCTTTTTGAGTCAGAGGATATGCATTTCTACATTTTGGAAAATTTGTGCAACCTGCAAATCTCTCCCCCTTCCTAGAAAATCGTATAACCATGTCATTTCCACATTTTGGGCATTTTCCTACGTAGTTTTGCTCGTTATGGGCATTTTTAATGCTGGTCTTAATTTTCTCCTTGTCTTTTTCTAATTCATTCATCACTTCTGTAAGCATTTGTCTTGATTCTTTTACCGTATCATTAAGAGTTTTCTTTCCTTCTGCTATTGCACTCATATCCTTTTCAAGCACCGCAGTCATTTTTGGTTTGGTGACATCGCAATCTGTCAAAGCATCAATCACTGCAATTGCAATAGGTGTCGGTGCAAATGGTTTGAGCGTGATGTATTTCCTCCAATTCAATTTGTTAATGATTTCATGGCGTGTTGATTTTGTTCCAAGAGAAAGCTGCTCCATTTTAGCAATAAGTGATCCTTGTGTGTATCTCTTTGGTGGTTTCGTCTGATCTTCTTTTAACTTGATTTCCGAGATTTTGACTTTCTCTCCTTCAGAAAGTTCAGGAAGTGGTTTTCTTTTCTCCCTAAAATACGTGTAGATGTTTTTCCAATTGGGCTCAATCAATCGGTATCCGCTTGCCTTAAAATCCTCTCCTGAAATATCAATTAAAACGTCCATGGTTTCTGATAGCGCATCTTTTGCAAGTGTCGCTAAAACTCGTCTGCATATAAGTTCATAGATTTTTTGTTGATCCGATGTTAGATTTTTGCCAGATGGAACTCCTACGGGGTGAATTGGCGGGTGATCGGTAGTCTGTTTTTTACCACGCATTGGATATTTTCGCCCATTGCTGATTACCTCGTTTGCCTCTTTTGAAAAGGGCGAATTTGCGAGTTTTTGTAAAATTCCCTTAAGGTTTAATGAAGGAGGATAAACAGTATTGTCTGTTCTTGGGTAAGAAGTAAGACCCATCATGTACAGTTCTTCTGCAATACTCATGGCATTTGATGTTGAGATTCCAAGGTAAGATGCTGATTGTAAAAATGTCGTTGTGCTAAAAGGCGCTGGTGGAAGTTCTTTTTCTGTTTTTTTATCGGCTTTTTTTACTGATGCCGTTTCAGCATCTTTTACTTTTTCAAAAATTCCCTTTGCCTGTTTTTCATCCCAGAATTGCCTTTCAATATGTGTTGCATCAAAGGATTTGTCTTTTTTGAGTGTAGCAATAATTTTCCAATAGGTTTTTGGTTCAAATTTTTGAATTTCTTTTTCTTTTTCTACAAGTAACGCAAGTGTTGGAGACTGAACTCTCCCAATAGAAAGAAAATCTTTTCCATAATGCTGTGCAGTAATTGAAATAAATCGCGTAAGAACCGCACCCCAAGCAAGATCTATAGCTTGACGAGATTCCCCTGCATCTGAAAGATTGTAATCGACTTCAGTTAGATTGTCAAATGCATTTTTAATTTCGCTGTTTGTTATCGCGCTAAACTTAGCTCTCTTTATTTGACTTATGTTTTTGTTGTATCCCTTGATAAGATTTATTACTTCAACGCCAATCAGTTCCCCTTCACGATCAAAATCAGTTGCAATAATTATGAACGGATTCCCATCAACAAGGGATTTGAGTGACGCAGCAATGCTTCTTTCACTTACCTTTTTACAAGGTTCTATATCAATAAGCTTCCTTGGTAACACTCTATTCCACTGGTTGAACTCGGCAGGGTAATCAAGATTTATAATATGACCTCGCAGACCTACGACTTTACAAGTCTCTCCATCCTCTGTAAACTCATAAACTGGAGTTTTTCCAAGTCTTACACTTTTTGATTTTCCCCCAGATAAAATATAAGCAATTCTTTTTGCAGCAATGTTTTTCTCACATATTATAAGTTTCATTTTTATTCCAATCTTAATTTCGATGTGAACATAAGAACTCCATATAATTAATTTACGCTGACAATGCTTCGGGTCGAAACTATTAACTAATTGGCATCTATTTCTAGGTCTGATAGCTATGAAAATTCAGATAATAATGGGATCGAAATCGGACATGCCTATAGCTGAAAAAGCAAAAAAAATACTAGACGAGTTTGACGTTGATTACGAAATAAACGTCGCATCAGCCCATAGAACCCCTGACGTGTTAAAAGAACTTGTTCAAACAAGCGATGCGGATGTATTTATAGGAATTGCAGGACTTGCTGCAGCATTACCCGGTAGTATTGCCGCACATACTACGAAACCAGTGATAGGAGTTCCAGTAAGTGGAAAAATAAATCTAGATTCAATACTTTCAATTATTCAGATGCCGCCAGGAATACCTGTAGCTGCGGTTGGACTTGACAGAGGAGATAACGCAGCCCTTCTTGCAGTTGCAATAATATCCATAAAAGATGGAAAACTTATGAAAAAACTTGAAGATTACAGAGAGAGAATGAGAAAAAAATCTCTTTCAAAATAGGAGTTAAAAAATAATGTTTAACGCTGAAAAATTCATTGAAAAAACAGTTTCTAACCTAAAAAAGGAAATAAAGGGAAAGGCGCTCATTGCATTTTCTGGGGGTGTAGATAGTGCCGTTGCTGCAGCTTTAGCCGAGAAAGCAATTGGAGATCAGCTTGTAGCAGTTCATGTAGACACAGGATATATGAGAAAAGGAGACTCAGAAAACGTCAAAAAAATGATGGAAAAACTGGGACTTAATTTCAGATTTATCGATGCGGGTAGCGATTACTACGACTCCTTGAAAAATATTGAAGACCCTGAGAAAAAACGCAAGATAATTGGAAAGAAATTTATTCAAATATTCGAAAAAGTCGCAGGGGAAGAAAATGTGGAATGTCTTGTACAGGGAACTATCGCCCCTGATTGGATAGAATCAGGAGATGGCCTTAGAGATACAATAAAATCCCACCATAATGTCGGTGGACTTCCTGAAAATATGAAGTTAAAACTTGTGGAACCATTGCGAGATCTTTATAAAGACGAAGTGAGAAAAGTTGCAAGACTTTTGGGTTTGCATATCTCAGAACGGCAACCATTCCCGGGACCGGGACTTGCCATCAGAATTATCGGTGCAGCAACAAAAGAACGTACAGAAATTGTCAGAGAAGCATGCGACATTGTGGAAAAAGAAATAGAAGATGCTGTGAAAAAAGGCAAGATGGAAAAACCATGGCAGTATTTTGCAGTTCTTATTCCTGTGAAAACCGTTGGGGTGCATGGAGACAAGAGAGCATATGGATACACAATTGCAATTCGTGCTGTGCAAAGCATCGACGCCATGACATGTTCATATAGCGATATCTCTCACAGCGTTCTTGATAATATTTCTACTAAACTTACCAACACATTGGGGGATAAAATAAATCGGATTGTCTATGATGTTACAAACAAACCTCCAGGAACCGTAGAGTGGGAATGATCATGGTAAGAATTTACGTGGTTGATAATGGCGGTCAATGGACCCATAGAGAATGGCGAACGCTCAGGGACCTTGATATTGACACTAAAATAGTTCCAAATACGACTCCTTTCAAAGAGATATCTGCTGAAAGAGTAGATGGATTGGTTCTCTCAGGCGGTGCACCACGAGTGGGATTGCAAAAGGAACTTGGCAACTGCAGAGAGTATTTGGAAAAAGCCGATTTTCCAATTCTTGGGATCTGTGCAGGGCATCAATTCATTGCACAATTTTTTGGAGGGGAAACAAAGCCTTCGAAAATACCCGAATTTGGTAAAATTGAATTGACACTTGTAAAGGAAGATAACGCGCTTTTTAAGGGAGTCGCAAAGAAATCAATTGTGTGGGAATCCCACAATGACGAGGTGACTGTATTACCTAAAGATTTTGAAGTGCTGGGTAAAAGTGAAAACTGCGAGATACAGGCCATGCACCATAAGGAAAAACCGGTCTATGGGCTTCAGTTTCATCCGGAAGTTGAACATACAGAATATGGTGAATTAATTTTTAAAAACTTTATTGAAATATGCGAAAAATAATCCTAACTTTAATGTTTTTTCACAGGATCTTACCACAATTATGAAAAATATTTCTTTAGGACAATGGATCAGAATAAGTTATGTCACTAAGAGAAAACATGTGAAATCAGCATAGTTACAAAAGAGATATCTATCAAATAGTTCTGAATTTCAAGATTGCGCCAGTGCCCTTAAGTTTTGACTGGACTTGATCCACAAACCTGAGAACCTCGGCGAGAACGACATCGTCTTTCCATCTGTATACGAAATCATGTTCACCTATGGCTGATGTAAGCCCCATTTCAAGTAGCCTTTCAGTGATCACAGATGCTTTCTCCCCGTCTGCATTTACAAATACTTCTACATAGGTTTTCATAGATTCACCGAGAAGACAATAGGACACCTAGATAAAAAGATTGTGTAGTTGATACATATTTGCAAGGAGAAAAACATAGTTGTAAGGTTTTTATAGAAAAAGTTGTTATGAAACCAAAAGACGATACGTATGGGCAAAGAAATATTCGATTCCCTTGATCGTTTTTTTGGAGAAGAGCCCATGGATAGACATGAAGATAGAAGATGTCCTAATTGCAGGCGCATAATTCCAGAGGATGCGAGATATTGTCCATATTGTCAAAAGAAATTCTGGTGATATCTCTTGATGGTTGGGGCGGGTATTTTAAAGAGTTCGCTCAACTTTTCTATCTAATTCATCTTCCTTAAAGAAGATTAACAAGATCAATACACCATCTTTTAACCGAAAAACCACTTGAAATAAAACACTAAGAGGCTGAGCAAGTTTTTTATAGCATTAGATGTTTTGGAATTACAGGTGATGGGAAAAATGGATTGGAAAAATCGATCAGCATATGTTTTTATCAAGACAAGAGAAGGGGAAGCCCATGATGTCTGGCAACGATTCCAAAATTGGGAAAGTATGATTGGCACTTGGATTGTAACTGGAGAATATGACGTCATCGCATGGTTCGATGCGCAAGATTGGGATACAGTCCACCGATGTGTAGCTGAAATAAAAAACTGGGACGAAGTAGAAAACACCAGTTCGCACATGGTGTATAATGGACATAAAAACGACAATTGGTGGTGGGAAAAACCTGCAGGAACGTGGCTGTTGATCAAAGAAAATAAATTAGATGAAGCCCCGGATAAAATAAGAAAATGGAACTGGATGACAAGTGGAGCAAGCATACCTGGAGACTGGGATTATATGGCCTGGGTAGAAGGGGAAAACTGGGATGATGTCTGGAATCATTTGCTAGAAGTAAAAACGGAAAACTGGCAAACGTTGACTCATGTGCCAATTAAATCATGGTGGAACCAGAGTTGGAAGGATAAATGGTGGTGGTAAGAGAAAACCACCTTTTCTTTTTTATTGCTAGTTTCATAATACCTTTCTCAACCTTAGTTGTTCAATATCAATTGATTATAAAAGCGGGAAACGTCAGTGGAAGTAAATACGATGAATGATCATACTCTACTGGTTTTAGATTTTTTTATGCTGCACGTCATGCCTACAGTTGTTTAGATAGTAGAAGGATCACTGAGCAGATTTATTCGATATTAAAACAAAGTAATCTGATCTTGCGAGGATCTTAAAGAATACAGGCAAGAGTTGCACAACAAATCCTTAATAATTAGAAAAAACAAATCCGATTAGGGATAATCAAAATGACAGGGTTAAATAAAGAGATAGATTTCACTAAAAGATTTTTGTATAAATGCTGGAAATTTATTTTTTGTAGATAATTTACTGAAAAGACACTGTTCTAAAGACTATATATCGGATAGAAACTTGAACGTTGAAAAACTACAGGTAATTCAATCCCATCTTTTAAAAAGAGAATGCTCTATGTTAAACTGATCGAAGATCTTGCCAACAACAAAATCCACCAAATCTTCTATCGTTTTTGGTTTGTGATAAAATCCTGGCATAGCTGGTAAAACAACTGCTCCACTCTGTTTCGCCGTCAACATGTTTTTGATGCTTGGTAAATCCAATGGCGTTTCACGTATAACAAGAACCAGTTTTCTCCCCTCTTTAAGACAGCAACTAGCAGCCCGAGAGGTAAGCGTATCACCATATCCATTAGCAATGGCAGATAACGTTTTCATACTGCAAGGGGCAACTATCATTCCATCCAAATGAAAAGAACCGCTAGCTGGAGCTGTCAATAAATCACCATTTTCATAACAAATATTTGCTTTTTTCTTTAAATCATCATAGGTGTAAACTGTTTCATGCTCCAAAATATTCTTTGCGCCATCAGAAACAACTAAATGCACTTCAACATCGGACTTAATCAATTCCTCAAGTAATCTTATGCCATAAATACTTCCAGATGCTCCACCGATACTCAACAAAATCTTCATAAAATTCTATTCCTCTATAGCATTTATTATATCTGTTAAGGCCTGCTTTAGATTCTTTTCTTTTTCAAGCGTTGTTCCAGTTATGATAATATCTGCTCCGGCATGTGCTTTCTCCCGAGCAGTTTCTACATCCCGTATACCCCCGCCTACAATAAGTGGAATATTAAGATTCTTTTTAACAGACGATATCATATCATTAGAAACAGGGGTGGGTGCACCTGAACCTGCCTCCAGATAGAAAAAATTCATACCGAGATATCGAGCTGCAAGCGCATAACCTACAGCAGTTTCAATATCGTCCTTTTTGATCAAATCAACCTCGCCAACTCTACCAGCAGTCATGCCGGGCTCAACAATAACATATCCCATAGAGATGGGTTCTAATCCCGAACGTTTTACAAAAGGAGCTCCTTTAATATGTTCTCGAATCACATAATCCAAATTACGGGAGTTAAGTAAACTCATAAAGAACATTGCATCAGCATATTTACTCAAGAACTTGGCACCGGATGGAAATAAAATAACTGGAAGACTAGTATTGTCTTTAATTGCTTTAACTGTCTCATTTACCTGCTTCTGCGAAATGAGCGTAGAGCCTCCAACCATAATAGCACTACTACCGGATTCCTCAGATACTTTCGCTATCGAGCCGGCAACATTAGGTTCCTGCTTATCTGGGTCCAACAAGGAAAAATGCAACGTTTTTTCCTTAGTCTTTTCAATAATGTCCCCCGCTATAGTCATTAAGGCTGAAAATAAATTCAACCATATTAAATGTTTACATTAAGAAATGATCTTGTGAACTAATTCATCACTACATGCAGCTATAACGCTAGTTCTTTCATCCAAACTAAGAGACATATCAAGTTCTTCACCGTGAATATCTGTTACAACTCCACCTGCCTCTCGCATTATAAGAGTAGAAGCAGCAATATCTGTCACACGAAGATATTCTTTACCAATAACATAAAAATCCAATGCTCCCATAGCGACCATACACATCTCAAGGGATGCAGAACCAAGAGAACGAACAACGCCCTTCTTAGCTAAAGAAAGTGTTAATGCATCAAAGTTTTTACCAAGAGTTATAGAAGAGAGGATTTCTTTTGCAGGCACATCTGGAACACCGATCCGTTTTTTATTAAGAAAGGTGCCATACTCTTTCTCTGCGAAAAAAACCTCCCCCGTTGGAATATTCTTTACTATCCCGTATTCAACATCGCTAAGCCTAGATTTACCAACACCCAGAGAAACAGAATAAAATGGAATGCCTCTGCATGCATTGCGAGTACCGTCAACAGGATCTAAAACAAATGTATACTTACCACCAAAATCCAAAAAACCAGCTTCCTCACTAAGAATATTTACATCCATATCAGCTTTTTTGATGAATTTAATTGCTACATCCTCAGCAAGTTTATCAACATACTTTGTGGGAGTGCCGTCAGCACCTATACCAATGTTGGTACCAAACATATGGAACTCGGTTGAATGCGCTCTTCTAACTTTTCTATAAATTTTATCGACGGTTTTGTCGGCTAACAGTTTTATTTCCTCATCCATAAACACACCTAAAAATTAACCATTAAGGGAAGACCAAAGAATCAGTCCTGTTGAATAAAGAATAACAGTTATTGTTGCAGAAATGATAACCCCCAAAAGTATCGTAAATAATGATTTGGAGAATTTCAAATCGAAAAGATAAGCAATCAATGAACCCGTCCAGGCACCCGTAAATGGTAATGGAACAGCAACAAACATGATTAATCCAAGATATTCGTATTTGATTATCTTGCCATCTGCTCGTTCTCTGGTCCTTTTAAAAAGCCAATCCATAACTTTTGTCCAAAACTGAAACCTTCTCAAAAACTTCTCAACGAATTTAAAAAACAAGAGAACAAACGGAATTGGCAACATGTTGCCCAATATCGCCAAGGGAAAAACTTGCCACAATTCCCAGTTGAATTCCCATAATGCATATGGGATAATGTACCTTGATTCTATCCAAGGAATCATGGATCCGAAAAATATCTGGAACCACTCTGGAAACATATCAAACATGTTTATTCACCATTTATCAACAAATCTGCCGAAACCCTGGTTTTCCAGCATCTCATGTTCTTCTATAAGCTTTTCTCCCCTGACAAAAACATGTGTTGGAAAAATCGCTGGCCAACCCTCAAATGGAGACCAACCACATTTAGAATGCAAATGTTCTGATTTAACCTTGCTTTCATCTTTATAATCAATTACGATAAAATCAGCATCTTTTCCAATTTCAAGTTTACCTTTTGGAACGTTTACAATTTCTGCAGGATTTTCACAAAATAACGAAATCAATCGACCAAAAGATATCTTTTCTTTCTTTGCCAAATATAAGAACATGGGAAATAATGTTTCAACACCTGGGATGCCAGATGGTGCATCGTTGAATTCTATGTTTTTTTCATCTAAGGTATGTGGTGCATGATCTGATTCAAGTACGTCAATACTCCCATTTTGAATACCATCAAATAGAGCAGCTCTATCAATATCTGTTCTTATAGGCGGGTTTACCTTATGCCATGTTTTCGGTGAAAGATTTTTTTCGATATTGAGTAACAGATGATGAGGTGTGACTCCGCAGCTAATGTTTTTTTGTTTATCTTTCAACAACTCCAATCCTTCAAACGAGGAGAGATGACATATATGTATCTTGTTTTTGCTTGTTTTTGACGAGGTCAATATTTTCTTTATAGCCGTTTCTTCACATTCCGATGGGCGACATTTAAGATGATCAGTAAGATTGCGCTCATCTGATTTATAATTAATTAGACATTGATCATCCTCGGCGTGAATTAGAATTGGCTTATTTGTCGAATTTGCTGCTTTGAATACATCTCTTAAATTTTTTGAATTGAGCATTAGTGAGTTTGTGGTGCTGCCTAAATAAATCTTGAATCCACTGCATTTCTCCCCAATTTTAGCTATATTTTGAATATTTCTGTTCGATATCCCTGAATAGATACCAAAATCTACAAACGATTTTTTTTCCGAGGAATTGATTTTATCCAATAGAGACAACATATCGGTTGTCTGTGGAATTGTATTAGGCATATCATAGTAACAGGATACTCCCCCAAAGGCTGCTGCCAGTGATCCTGTAGAAAAATCTTCTTTATGAGTCATTCCAGGATCTCGAAAATGAACATGTATATCTATACCTGCGGGAAGAATCAATTTATGACTGAAAGTTATATGTTTATCCCCTTTCAGAATTTTTTTAATTGCAGTAATTTTTCCATCTGTTATTCCTAAGCAACAATCTTGAAAACTTCCATCGATATATGCTTTTCCCTCAACTGTTAGATCCATCAACGTTCTTCTCCTTTATTTCTCCCCTTGGCTCAATTTCTGTAAAAATCTGCCCACTGAATCTATATATTTTTGTGTTTTTCTCAAACCATGCATCAGGTAAAAGTCCTGCCTTCATACATGTTTGCGATAGGAATTCCTCTTTGTCCCATTCTTGTTCAACTGGCACTTGCGGTAGTAGTAATCCCTTATAGAACCCCTGCTCGACAATTAATCCATCCCTTCCAATTTCAATGTCATCAAGGTATTCCTTTGGATGATTTACCTCAATTAGTTCTGGTTTTGTCAAAATTGTTACTTCTATTATTACATTATCAAACTCATTTTCCTGCATAGGGGAAAATCGAGGATCTCTTGTGGCAGATACTGCCGATTCAATTATAGCTTTTTTTAGAGACATCACTGGCTGAGGTATGCCAATACACCCCCTAAGTCCATGAGCTGGGTGCGTATGAATGGTTACAAACACGCCTCTCTCCCGATCGAATAATTCATCTAATTCAATTGCCGGTATTTTTTTATTTTTGACATGCCCTTCTGCCATGTTTCTTGCAAACTCTACCGCTTTTATACCTTCATCCAATGTAAGCATAATAAAAAGTATTCAAAAAAGGATTAAATAAAATGTGGTTAGGAATTGACCTAACCAGATTATAGAGATTATTCTTTTGTAAGAGCTATTTCATACTCTCTATTGGCAGATACAGTTAGTTCTCCCTCGTATTTATATGTCGCCTTTACTCCGCTTTCATTTACGGTATAGCTGACTCTCACAGTATACTCTCCAGGCATTAGTTCGACTATATATGATCCGTCAGTTTTTGACTCGGTTGATGCCCATGCTGCGGTATTGTTTTCTACGCTTGTTTCTGGTAAAAATGTAATTGGAAGATTTCCTACATTCGAACCTGCATATTTTGTGGCTCCCGTAACTGTAAATGATTGTTTTTCCATTGAAATATCAAATGTCTTTGCCCCTTCACCTATTCCGATATACAAGCTCGCCTCAGCAGAATATATGCCCTGTTCTCCACTGTAATCCACTATCACATTATAGCTTCCTGGCATTAATTTGACAGTGTACCAACCATCCCCATTAGATAATGCTTCTCCGCGTTGAGCAGTACCATTCTCGACAGTTTCATCTGGCCTAAATTCAATGGTTATATTTTCTATAGCCGCGCCATTGTATTTTGTATATCCGCTAATTGAAATTGTGGCATAATCTATTGATACATTGAGTTTTAATGTCTGGTTTTCTGCTAATCTCACCGGTTCCTCTATCGCATATTCCGTCCCTTTTGTTGCATTGATATAGTATTGTCCTGGTATCAATGAAGTAAATGAGTAGCTTCCGCTGCTATCAGTCGTAATTGAATATACTAATTTGTCCGTTCCATCCAGCTTTTGATATAATAGTTTCGCATCAACATTGCCCAACTCTTCTCCAGCATCATATTCATCATTATGATTATCGTCGAAATATATCGCTCCTTCAACAGATGCGAATTCTGGTTTTGATACATTGTAATAAGTATTACCCGAGTAGAGTGATGTTATCTCGGCTTTGAGAAGGTAATCACCCTCAATAACTCTTATTTCATAGTAACCAGGCAATAACCCTGAAGCATTATAGTAGCCATCAGCATTAGTGGTGAGCTCCCTTATGTTGGAATAATCATAACTTGCCGGTTGACCCGTATTGGGATCGAAATTCTGAATTCCGAGTATGGCTACCGAAACGCCATTTAATGGTTCATCAACAGAGACGTTATATACATCATTATTATCATTATTTACATAGATATATCCTTCTACGTCGGCTGGCTCTATGGATATATTCAACGTCCTGTAATAGTCTCCCCCCATCCTCATGGCTTCCTCATCGGTTATCGGAGCTAGTTCTGGATCTGTTGTACTGTCAAATGTTATGTTTTTCATAGAAAATGATAATGATTGAATCTCAGAATATCTTCTAATTTGAATTTGAATATCACCTGCCGGTACTATAACACTGAAATTTCCATTAGTTGTATCATTTTTATCATGATCCATAGGTATTTCGGTTCCATAATGGGTTATGTTTTTTTGGACAACTACTTGCGCATCCAAAGGTTCACCCATAAATGAAATCGATCCGTTTACAAAGGCACCAGCATAATATTTAGCAATTACTACGGCACTTTTACCGCTATAATACGCGTATTTTGATATATTCGAGATAAATTCGGCATAAAAGTGTTTCATATCCATACAAGGCAATTGATAGTTTGGCTCGCTTTTACTACCGGATTCCCCCTCTGAAAATCCGACATATGTCTTATAAAACATTGTGTCAAAGTATGCATCCTTGAAGTATTGTTTTGTACTAACCGGAGGATCTGCCATTAATTGCTGGTCAGTTAAATTGCTTAGGTCTTCAAATGTTAATTCGGTTCCACCCCGTGTAACAAATTTTACCAATACATAGTCATCCTCTGGATTGTAAACGCCACCACCTGCCACTAGAAGCAGACTTTTATCAGCCAAAAAGCCAAATATGTTGAAAATTTGTTTATCGTAACCTTCAACACCATAATAGCGAATGCTATAACCAGTAATCTCTTGAATATCGCGGTAAAGCCAAGTAATTCCTTCATCATCTAATTCGTTTACAAGAACTTCTGTTACGTCATGATAAACTGCATTCATTGGCCACTGCTGTCCAACAGGATATTGTTTACCGAGTTCCTCATTGTACTCTCCCCCTATAGGCATACCATAAGAAGGAGAACTCTCAGGATCTTCTACCCATCCTGTTATATTAGATGTATCATTCTCACCCAAATGTTTTTCTAACGCAAGTACAACATCAACTGAAAGTACACCGCCATTATCTTTAACATTTCCCTCCATCAGCCTTACTATCCAAACTGCAACTGCTGCTTCTTCACTAGTTGAAGTATGGAAATTAGCCGCAGGAGGAATTCCATCCTGGAAGTTGTCAGCCACAGTAGGGTGATCTCCAATAGCAGATTCATAGAAACCGTAATCCCACCATGAAATGAAAGCAGGTCTTTCCGCGAAGTCATCGATGTCAGTATCTTGCTCTTTTAACCAACCATATGCATCTATCCAGTAGCCTTCCTTGCCGTGTCCTAACCCAAATGCCCCACTAGGAAGGTCCCCAAACACATCTTCTTTTTCTGTAATTGGAGTCGCTGCATCAAAAGCAAGATATGCATTTGGAAATATGACTAAAAATGCAATAAAAAAAATCCCAAAAATATGAAGGAATTTTACTCCTTTTCTAAGACCGTGAATTCCCCCACCTGCACTTCGAATATTCCTTAACATTTGCTTGTAGTCGATTTTATCTACAACAACCACAACTATCCAACCACCAAGTACAGCAATCACTGGAACAAGATCATTTAGAAAACGACCGGCAACACCGGTAAGCCACATTTGTAAAAGAAACAACACAAGTATGAAAAGATAATCTCTACGTTGACTGCCCTTATAATAATGATAGGCAAGGAACACAAATCCTATCCAACCAAGCCAATAAAGAGCAGGGCCAAACGACATCACAGTACGACTAATCTCATAGGTGCTTGCCTCAGCAATGGTCATCGATACTTTACTACCGTAAATTCCTGCACCATACAATATTTCAGAGATCTGGGAAAGCGAGGAAAAAAGTGGGATGCTTGACGAAATATCTTTAATGAAATATAGGAAAATGAGTCCAATACCGCCAACGCAGAATACAGTAGGTATTGAAATAGTCCATGGAAGTTTAATCCTATCAAATGCATAATACACCATACCAAAAACTACTACTCCCAAACACAAAAATAAAATAAGATCTGGTTTAAAACCACCCCATTTTGCCATAAGAACCGGTAAGGAAAGGGCATACCCAAAAAGCATACAAATCGAAGTGGTTCTAAATACTTTTATTTCTATTTTGCTAGTGAAAATGTCTACAATCATTTGTAAGATTGCATAAACTGCGATTATGACATAGAGATATCGAGCTTCTACCCACACCATAGATAAAGCAGCGAGAGGAATGCCCCCAAGAAGAGCATATAATACAGATCTAGTTGTATCTTTCTCTTTGATGCTTTTAACGAGAAACATAAATGTCAAGAAATACAGCAAAAGGTTGAAAGAGTCGTGATCGAATAGAGAATATGCAGAACCGTGCCCTGAGCCAAGATGAAGAGGAATGAGCGCTATAAACAATGCCCCTATAAGTCCTGCTTTCTTATTAAAAAGTGTTTTACCAATGAAATAAACAGGAAATATAAGTAGAGCGCCAAAAAGGGCTGGTATAAACTGCATAGAATAACCGACTGCATCAACCTCATCCATGAATGGCACTAGAACCCTGCTGAAACCTATAGCCATCATATTAAACAACGGAGGTCTTCCACCAGATTTTTCGAGAGGATAATTAAGAAGCGGGTCATCTCCAGAATAAAATGGATAGTGTCCTGCATTTTCTCCATAAAGCGTTTCGTCTACAAGCCTCATGTTATAGTAAGGATCAGGGCCAGATAAATAGAACTTATCAAGGCCGTCCCCATCATCGTTAATTGAAATTCCACTGGCGGCATTAAAATATGAGTTAAGAAGCAATACCAGAAGAAATATACCAACTAGAGATATTGCGACCGCCCAATTTTTTTTAACGCCCAGCGGCTTTTTTTCTATCTTTGTTCTTTGCACCATGTGTTTCGGTTCATCTATCGCAGATCTACTCTTTCTCTGTACTCTTTTTCGCATTGTTTCACCTAGGTATAAATCACTCTCGTAAATCTATAGTATTATAAATAACTTATCTACCTTCAATCTAAACACGTTTAGATAATAATAACTGCAAAATACATGGCGAAATTTTGACTTTGCTAAACTCACTTACTATAGTATCCGTAGATATAATTTCATTGCATCCGGCCGAAACAAGTTTTTTTACAGCTCCCCCGGCAAACAAGCCATGGGTGCATGCCACAAAGATTTTTTTTGCCCCATGCTTTTTAAGTTCCGCTATAGATTTAGCCATTGTCCCACCAGTGGAAATGATATCGTCGATTATTGCAACGTTTTTATCCTGAGCATTAAGGTTCTTTGGTTTTATCTCCACTGTTGTACCATCAATACGAATCTTCTCCATGTAGTCAAAATCACACCCTATGATAGTCGATGCTTGCTTAGCCCTATCTAATGCCCCCTTGTCTGGAGCGAGTACCAGATCAACATCCTTTTTCTTAAGGAACTCTGCCAATTCTGGAACGGCAGAGCAGCTAAATGCAGGGATAGAAAAAAAATCAAGTATGTGTTCCTTATGTGGATCAATCGTAATCACTTCATCAGCGTTTAAACTGATAAGAGCTGCAATTACTTTTGCACTTATAGGTTCTCCTTTCTCAAATTTTTTATCCTGCCTACTGTATCCCAAATAGGGGATAATAACTGTAATCTTTTTGGCACCTGCTTCTTTTACCGCATCCTGCAATAGAAATAGTTCCACAATATTTGGATCAGGATATGTAGTTTGTATGATTATTACATCTTCCCCAGAAATATCATCTAAAATACGTATATATAACTCACCATCTGGGAAACGCTTAGAAATTAATCTAGCTAGAGGGATTTGTTGCTTTTTGGATAAATCTTCTGCAGTTGTTTTAGATGCCGTTCCACCAATAACATACATAGTATAACACATCTGAAATTGTAAATGTGTTTTTAGTGATTTCGTAAGAAAGTTTTTATAATGTCATATGTTTAGTTTGTCAGGTCGGATGTGGATGCAATGCGTTTATGTAAGATACTAGATATAATATTAGTTGTACTGCTCTTATCTTCATTTCTATTAGTTAACGTAGCAATTGCGGAAGATGAAATAGAAAACAAGGTGAATGCAAGCATCGATATTGAATTTGTAACTGGAACAAATCTAAATGTTGACATTGCTATGGACGTCTACCAATTGACTACGGATAAAACATATGACGCCGCAGGAATTAAAAGTGCATCTGAGCAAGAGCTAGGTGCTTTCAGACTTAAACTTTATCTAATGTTGGAAGAGCAATTAGAAGAAATTTTTGCAAATGCCAATATTTTGAACTTCACAATGCCTACCTTTGATGGAGACAAATTTAATGAAGATTTTAATGTGGAACTAACCTCTTCTTTCTTTAACTTAAATGAATCAGTAAATTCTGAAAAATTCATAAACGGCGTGCTGGACATAGGTGCAATAGTAAATTACACTTTTAATCTTCAAACAGAACAAGGATGGAACAATACATATACAATCATACTATCTGAATCCATAGGATACAAACGAACGACAGGATCTGTAGAAAACAACAGAATACAGTGGGAAGTAAAAAATGGAGATGGAGAACACCCCAGTAAATTAGCAGAGATATCGATAAAACTGGAAGATCCGACAACACCCAGATTAGACACGGAAGACATCCATCTAGAATTTGTTTTGGATAGTAGAGACGAAAAACAAACAATCTTAACAACAAATATTTTAGCCAAGAGCATAGATATTGGAGATTATGACATCGTACCAGATTTCATTACTGATCTAGAAATCATACCTTCGGACGGTTTTAGATTATTTATAGACAACGGTTTTAGTTCCTGGGAAGATCTTTATAACAAAACAATAAAAACCATCGAAGAAAAAGCAATATCAAAAATTGAAAACTCCTCGTTCAATCAAACGCTTGACACAACATTTAGATGGGGTAATAACACTACTACGGATTGCTTGACACCATATGAAACGGCAAATATGGATAGTAACCCGCCCATAAGAGCAATAAGTACAGATAGTAATGTAAATTTGCAGATATGTAATATTACCAGTAGATCACTGTTTGGGCTTGTGAATGCTGGTGCACAGGCAAACATCTCTGCCAATGATGTTAATTTTGGTGGCAATCTTGACAACATTGGCTACCAGTTTAATGGTACACTGTATTTACCAGATAACCTATATCTAGATGGGGAAAACGTATATAACTGGAATCAGGGTAATCCCATTTCCGGTAAGTTTGAATCAGATATTGCTACTAGTTATTCCAATGAGAAGATAGATACTCTTGTGGAAATTGAAGTAAGCAGCGCAGATCTGAACTTACTTAGTTTTTTTACCGGCGGAACTGAGATGAATCTCGGCTTGTTCTTGCAGGAAACTCGAAAGTATGGTGTGACAGTCGTACCGGATGAATTTAGTCTGCCAGAAAAAATATCTCTAGATTATTTGAACGCGGATGCTTTTAGATTATGCGTGGAAGAAAAAGTGTTTGGTGAAGACGATACAGCTATTTTTTTAAATGGCGAAAAACAACTTTTTGAAAGTAGGTTAATGAATATATTGAAGTTGCCAGAAATTGACGGATCTGTTGACATAGATGCTTTTGACGAATCTTTAGATTGGGATGAGGATATTGCAAATATGGATGCGCTTATGCCTGTTGAAGTTGTCTCATATGCCCACAATTCCTATCCCATCTCATTTGACATTTCTTTTTTGCCTCCAAAATTTGAGATATCCTATCAAAGTTTTAACTTTACTGGAATTCAAAGTCAAAATGTTACATATAAAATGATTTTTCCACATGGTACAACTGTGGTGGTGAACGACACCCTAGAAAAAGCAGTGGTAAAAAAAACCGATGATGGAAGAGAATATATTGAGATTACATTCGGCACTTCAGAGTTTGGCCTCATGGACACTGTTTCGTGCAAGATTATCCCATCTGCTCTTTTTATTGTGGGGCTTTTTATGCCATGCATAATAAGTTTGATAATAACAATTATCTTGGTCGTGGTCATCTATATTATTAGGAAGAAAAGGAAGAGAAAGAGGGGTATGATCACTGATGAAGAAGGCAAGGGTTTTGACGGCTACAACGGCCAAGATTACTATGTACCCCCACCTCCATCATCCAAAAGATAGTAACACACATGCCGTTTATTTCTTGATTATACTTGGCAGTAATCTTATGAGAGAGGGAGTTTGTTTCAGCAGAGGTTTTACCAGTTTTGAAGGGTAATCTATATCTCCATGCTTTGATATGATTTCGGTAATTTTTTGTTTTTGAAATTTTTCTATATATTTATCCATTTGTCGGTCGGTTAAACTCTTAAAAAGCTTCCTGAATTTCATTCCAAGATACAGCTCTCTTCCAATATCCGTTGACCATAACTTATGATATTTTTTTAGAAATTGCGGGGCAAAATTATTTTTTTGTAATGCTTCTATGGCCACAGATGAACAGTAACTGCCACAAAGCAATCCTGCATATATGCCGCCTCCAGAGGTTGGTTTCACCTGTGCAGCAGCATCACCAACAAGCATCACATTCGAAGTGTGTGTCTTTTTCAGGACGCCAAGTGGAATACTACCCCCTATTTTCTTGGTTATCCTTACATTTTCTAGATAGGCGGAAGAATACTTATTTTTAAAAAGATTTGAAAAGTAATGAGAAGGTGACTTTGTGGACTCTGGGCCTATACACAATCCGGTTCTTGCTTCTGTCCCATGTTCATTAGTTGGTATAATCCAGGCAAAAAAACCTGGTGCTATGTTTTCTCCAACGAAGATTTCCACAAAATCGGGATCCAGTTCAGTATCTGCTATTTCTGCCCCTATCCCCCTCAGAATTTCTGTTGGTTGAGACATGGCAAACCGATCCCTGGTTTTTGAATATGGTCCATCTGCACCAATTAAAAGCTTACATTTGACATCGTTATTTTGTGATGTTTTTAGTTCAATTTGTCCTTCATGTATTTGGGCTGATACTACCTTATTTTCTAAAAAAATTTCGGCACCTTTCCCAATTGAACTTTTTATGATTTCCCTGTCAAATATCGGACGATCTATGATAAGAGCATGCACTCTATCTCCACCAATGGTTAATTTATGCCCCGAGGGAGAATGGATGTGTGCTCCTTTAATCTTGTTTTGAACGACGAGATTTTTTGAGATGTCAAGAAAGTCAAAAACTCTTGAGGTGACTAGCCCTGCACATTTGAGAGGTTCGCCTATCTGCTTATTCTGCTCGAATATTGCTACCTCAAATCCATTTGATGCTATTTCTCCTGCTACATACCCTCCAATGGGCCCTCCACCAATTACGGCTACATCATAATATCTTTGCATACTACTCACCTGAATATCTCCAAAGATTTATAACAGAATCGCAGATACTGTGGCTGTGAAGTCAACAAGTTTCGAGGGGTTTTATTCGTCATGACTGTGTCAGAAAGTACGGGAGGGATATTCTTTTTCTCTATAAAAAAACGTAAGAAAAAAGATGAGGCCGTGGATGAAGAGTTCGATGGGAATAATTTACTATGTCGCTTTGTCTTGGATGGTTTTGGAGAAAAAATTGGAGAAAGTGTAGCAATAGATGATGATATTATCATCATAAAAGCAGGAAGTAAATATCTTGGTGTTCCCCTTAAGCACGTCGAGGAAGAAGAGAAAACACTGCTGGTAAAAGGGCTGGTGGATCAAAGCAAGGCTGAAGAGATGGGAGAGAATTGGCGTCGGAAATCATTTGATGACGTCGACCTCAGTAAAGGGGAATAAGATGGATTTTGAATATAAGATGGTGATTGTTACTCGTACGGATTTAAATCTTTCTCCAGGTAAGCTTGCTGCCCAGGTTGCCCACGCGGCTGTTGCATGTGCATTAGATACCAAGAAAACTAAACCAAAATGGTTCAAGAAATGGATGGATGATGGTGGGAAAAAAGCTGTTGTAAAGGTTGAAAGTGTTGACGATTTTCATCCCCTTAACAGAAAAGCCAAGCGTCTTGATATTGTATCACATATTGTAACCGATGCAGGACATACCGAGATACCTGCTGGGACGGAAACCGTACTTGGCATTGGTCCAGCACCCAGTAATATTATAGATCAAGTAACTGGGGATTTGTCTTTGCTTTGAAATATTCGCATCCTTGACTTTAACTTAGTTTTTGCTTTAAAAATCAAAGATTTATCAGTTCTCTGTGTTTTATATATACTCAAAATCGTATGACTTTGTCATAAGGGACGAAAAAAGTAAAAAAAAGAAGAGAAGATGTTGTTTATTTTCTTCTTCTCAAAATAATTAATGCTATACCAACTGCTACCAACACAGCTACTGCCTCGAATCCGGGGGTTCCCGAAGATCCGGATGATCCGCCATTTCCGTCGTCACCATCTCCGTCTCCATCTTCGTCATCGTCATCATCACCGTCTCCGCCTTCTTCCCAATATGGAGAATAAGTTTCAGGAGCCCAATCGCCCCACCATTCCGAAGTCATATCACCGGCTTCGACATGTTCAGTAGCATAACCCCATAATTCTGCATTTGAATAATCACTGCCTACTACATCAAATGTACAAGAGAGAGTGTTACCAGAAGTAGCTATTTCAGGTTCTAAATCCCATTGCATTGATCCTTCTTCGATGTTCATAGCCATTCCCCCACCTTCGCCTTCCATCCAGGACATCCAATAAGTTGCGTCTGAAGTATTCAAATAACCCCAATACAAATTAAATCCAGAGCTTTGAATAGTGCCAACAACCTTAAGCGTTAGAGTCAATTGATCCCCACTCACAGAATAAGACATTTCTGTAATATCAATGTTTGGTTTATTTCCAATATTATAGTTCCATCCCCAATGTCCCGTGGTGTACTCCCAATGAGCAACATCTCCAGTTGGATCACTTTCTGTTTTATCAGCTGAAACGGCCATACTTGACAGCAACATCACAGCTACGCTTACAAATAATATACTACTTTTCCAAAGTTTCATGATTTATTACCTCGAGCAACGGGAAATGATTATTATTTTTAAATATATCGGAAAATGAAGGGGTTTTTTTCATTTTTAAAGAATGAATCAAAACAAATCAAAAAATGAGGAAAAAGGATCTTGATTTTGATCTTTTTATGACTTAAAAACCAAAATATTTTTAATACTGTAGCTAGTTACCATATTCATTCGCTAATGAGGGTGGATGAGATGAATGAAATAATAAAATCGTTTGGAAATAACGCGGGCAAAGTGTGGATAACACTTAAAGAAGAAGGCCCCCAAGTGCAAACAAAATTAATTAAAAAGACAAATATGAGAAATGACGAATTTTATGGAGCAATCGGCTGGCTTGCAAGAGAAAATAAAATTTACAGAGATAAGAGAACATATCGAATTGGTGAAACAAATTTAACTGATAAAATCGGGTCAGATGCAGGCAAAGTGTGGAGCGTTATTGGTAGAAACGAAATTGACGTTTCTGCTATTGCACGCCTATCAAAAATCAATAAGGATGATTGCTACTCTGCACTTGGATGGCTTGCAAGAGAAGGGAAGATTACGGCAAAGGTAACAGTAAAAAAGAAGTAAAAAATAGAGTCCGAAAAATCTTTACAAACGTTTCTTATATCTTGCACGTTCTTACGAGAAAAATTGTTTTCTATTAGTACCTATAGGGCGATTTTACATTATCGAAACATTATTAGTGCATCTTTAAGTTTTGTTCTTTTGGATGAAACAGCAAATCCGGTTATTAGGCATCGATGACTCCCCATTTACATTCACCGAGAAGTATGCAACAGTGATAGGGGTCATTATGCGTGGTGGAAGTTACATAGAATGTGTTTTAAGGAGTCAAGTATCAGTAGATGGAACTGATGCAACCAACATATGTAAGGAAATGGTAGAAAACACGCGCCATAGGAAACAGTTGAGAGTGGTGATGCTTGATGGAATTGCGCTTGGTGGTTTTAATGTAGTTAATATCCAAGAATTGTATTCTGCTACAAATCTACCGATTATAACGGTTACAAGAGATAATCCTGATTTTGAAAAAATAGAAAAGGCACTAAGGAAGAATTTTGAAGATTGGAAAGATCGGCTAAATCTAATGAAAAAAGGAGAACTTCATAAGATAGAAACCAGCCATAATCCTATCTATGTGAAATGTGCTGGTATTTCACTTGCTGAGACAAAAGAAATAATAAAGCTTTCAACAATACGAGGTGTCATACCTGAACCAATACGTGTGGCTCATTTAATAGCATCGGGTGTTACGAGAGGTGAATCATATGGGAAAGCCTAAGGCAAAAGTGGATGGAGAAAAATGTTTGGCTTGCAGTGGATGCATATCCGTCTGTCCGCAAGACGCGATATCGATGTGTGGCGGCAGAGCTTTTGTAATGGTAGACAAATGTATAAGTTGTGCCATCTGTATACAAACATGCCCTGTTGGAGCAATTAGTGGTGAGGTGTATTAGATTATGAAGTATGATGTTGTCGTAGTTGGCAGTGGACCTGCTGGAAGTGTCACAGCCAGATTCGCAGCTGAAACAGGAGCGAAAGTTCTCATATTGGAAAGGCGAGTCGAAGTTGGAGTGCCCGTATTATGTGGTGAGGGGATCAGTCAGAAAATTGATAACTGGGGAATGCTAGAGGGCAAGAGATGGATTGCAAGTAAAATGGATGGAGCTAAGATATATGCCCCTGATGGAACAATGGTAACGCTCTCCAAAGAGATGGCAGGAAACGAAACAGGCTACGTTGTTTACAGAGATATTTTCGATCAGGAACTTGCTCGTCAGGCTGCAAAGGCAGGTGCAAAACTAATGATGAAAACCGAAGCAACAGAACTACTCGTGGACAATGAACAGATAAAAGGCGTGAAAGTCAAGCAATTTGATGAGGAATTTGAGATTGAGGCCGATATTGTTGTTGGTGCCGATGGCGTAGAATCAAAAGTGGGACAGTGGGCAGGCATTAACACTGTTTTAAAGCCAAATGACTTGGAAACCTGTGCCCAGTACACTCTTACGAATGTCGACTATAAATCGGATTACTGTGAGTTCTACATCGGGAAAAAGATTGCTCCGGGCGGATATGTCTGGATATTCCCTAAGGGTAAGGGTATTTTTAACGTGGGAATCGGAATCCTTGCCAGCCTCAGCGAATCGGGCATGGCTTTAAAACTTCTTGATAATTTTATAGCGGGGCACTCTGAGTTGAAAAAAGGCGAACCTATCCGCCTTCTTGCTGGTGCAGCACCTGTTGCAAAACCTGTTGAAACAGTAAAAGATAATTTAATACTGGTTGGTGATGCAGCAAGACACGTCGATCCTATAACCGGTGGGGGATTAACAACCGCTTTAGAAGGTGGAAAAATAGCCGGCGAAACAATAGGCAGAGCAATAGAGCAACAAATGTTTGATGAGGAAACGTTATCTGCATATGAAACAGGTTGGAAGGAGGCTTTTGGGAGGAAACTACGTCGAGACTATCTGGTTAAAGAAATCTTGCTTGATTTTGATGATAAAACGTTGAATATGCTTGCCGACTCTTTAAAGGACTATAAGTTTAAGGAGTTTAGTACGCTTAGTCTCGTAAAAGCATTGGTGTTAAAACACCCTACATTACTTATGAAATTAAAGCCCCTTCTAAAGGTATCCAAAGAGAGTAAAGAAGATTAGGAGAAAAAATTATGAAGTGGGGATTGGTCTGCAAACACAATAATAAAAAATCCATTTCACTGGGAGAAGAAGTTTATGAATTTTTAAGTGAAAATGGAGAGGTTTTTGCAGAAGAAGGTTTTGCAAAAGAGGCGGAAATAAAAGGATTTTCACTTGAAGAAATTAACAAAAAAACTGACATAGTTGTCTCAGTTGGGGGAGACGGGACAATAATAAGAGCTTTGAAGGTAGTGGAAAAACCAATTTTTGCCATAAATTCAGGCGGCATGGGCTTCCTTGCAGAGGTGGAATCCAAGTATGCAATAGGTGGCTTGAAACAAGTGATAGAAGGGAGATACAACATCGAAGAAAGATCCAAGCTAAAAATAATGTTAGACGGGAAACGACTTCCCGATGCGGTAAATGAGATTACAGTCCAAACAGATAAAATTGCAAAGATCATGTATTTGCAACTCTTTGTGGATAATGAATTACTCGAAACACTAGGAGCAGATGGTGTAATCATAGCTACACCAACAGGATCTACAAGTTATGCATTAAGCGTTGGTGGACCTCTTATGGACCCTTCAGTTAATGCCATGATAATAGCCCCTCTTGCCCCGTTTAGATTGTCTGCTCGCCCATGGATTATTCCCCTAAATAAGAAGATTGATGTTAAGTTACTGCCAAAGAGTAAAGAAACTAAACTTGTAATTGACGGATACTATGCAGAAAATGTGACCACGGAAAGCATCATAACTGTTACTGGTTCCGAGAAAAAATCAAGATTTGTCAGATTTGGGGAATCATTTTATCAAATGGTTAGATTGAAACTGGTGCGATAAAAACCATGATCCTTTTTAAAAAGAAGAAAAATAAAGTTGAACCTATTCAGAAACGATGGAAGATTGCACGTAACTGTCTTGATCTGATTTTGGAATGTGCTAAATCAGAATATCCTAACGAATTTGGAGGTTTTTTGCGTGTTGATGATGATGAAAAAGACACTATAACTGAGATAGTGATTTTACCTGGAACAATTTCAGGGGATTCTCATGCAATATTTAGGATGAATATGCTTCCGATAGATTTTGCAATTGTTGGAACAGTTCATAGTCACCCATCTTATTCTGCTCGTCCTTCTGGCGCGGATCTTCACTTGTTTCAAAAACATGGTAAAATACATATTATCTCAGCAAAACCTTACGATGAATTTTCTTGGAAAGCATATGATTATATGGGTAGGGGAATAGACGTAGATGTAATCTAATAATTTTCAAGTATCAAAAATGATTGGTTTATCCTTTAATAATTTCTTGAATATGTAAACGGATTTTGCTCTTATTCGTATATTTCATTAATTTTTCCCAATGTTTTTGCAACAGGCATAATCTCTCAAAGGGATCGTATTTTGGCACCGCATCTGACTTGGCAATGTCAATATTATGTAATGCATCCTTGCTTCCCTGCACGTCACCCTGAGCCAGATATTCTTCAGATAACAACCCACAAGATTTTTCAACCTTTTCTTCAAGATCACTTTTTAAAAAACAACCAGGATATGGATCAAAATCCTCAGGATAAACGCAGGTCATCCCCCTTGTATGTTATTGCTGGGGGAAAAAGATAAAATCGCTCATCCTGATGATGTCATTGAAGTGATAGATCATGTTGGCTCCCGATGGGCCGATGGAGAAATTATTCCTGAGTATGGACACCTTGATTTGAATCTAGGGGAAAATGCAAAACGTGATGTGTATCCCGTGGTTCAAAGAGAGTTAATCAAAATGAGTCGAAGGTTATGAAATCTTATTCATTCGTAAATCTAGGCGAGGAATGGCAAAAAAATTTATCGATTTTAGAATTAGCTGGTTTGGGGAAATATAGGAGTGGGGTACATGGGAGTAGGTGAAAAATTATTTTTATAACAGTTGAGACAAAGCCAATCGTCACAACAATAACTGAATGCCAGTTTATTTCCGGGCAATGGTTTTTTACATATACTACATTTCTTTAACATTTCTTTTTTATTCATATATTTCATCCCTATAATGTTATCATTTAGCACGCTAATTTCTAACATTTATTATATTTAAATCTAATCTGTCAGAATGTCAAAATGAAAAAACAATGTTCAAAGGACATGTTTTTATATAACAACACTTGCTTATCACTCGGCGGAAAGATATGGCTGGTTCACCTATAGATATAATAGTATTTGCTCCACTTGCACCCCTATTTGGTGTAATACTATTCTGGTTCATTCAACTTCTTTTTATAGAAAGTCAGAAATATCTTCTATCAAAAATAAGACCTAAACATGAGCCATTATGTAGATTTACAAATTTCCTTGGCATATTGTTCCAGACAATATGTCATGCATTGGGATACACAGTCACAAAGAGTGGTATATCTAGTTTTTACATTAGCATAAACTACGGAAAAGTTGCACCAAAAAAAGAAAAGAAAGGGGTATTTGAATGGCTATCAAATGGTTTCCTTTTCATAGGTCCTTTCTTCATACCTTCCTCTTTACTTCTTATATGTCTTTACTTTCTAATGAGCAGTGGTTTTGATACATCAATCCCTGGAACAGTAATAGAAATGGAATACACCTTTGCAGGACAGATGATAACGTTTGGTACTAATCTATACACCTTCTCAGAAGGATTCTTTGGTTTCTTGTTCAACATAGATCTATTGCATCCAGCACACTTTGGATTCGTGCTACTTCTAATATTTATAGGAATGGGCATACGGCCAAGTCATATCGGTGAAAAAAAACGTGAGAAGGTTGACATGTTGTATGATCTGAAAAACATAAAAAACAATATCCTGCACAAACCACTTTATCTCTTTATCTTGTTTTTAATGTCGTATGTTTTCTTCTATGTGTCCCTATTGCTAAACCAGAACTGGTATGTGTCTCTTTTCTCGATAGTTGGTTGGTTATCAATCATAGCTATAGTCTCACTAGCAGTTACTCACATAATATTACTTCTAATAAGAACGACTGATGAAATACCCGGTTACTGGAAATTTATTCCGTACGTAGTGATACTTGTTTCATATGTAGTAATGCGCTTAGTGTTCTTCCTTTTTCCAGCAGATTTCACAAATAGCACCTCTCTATTAGCAATGATCTTGTCCACAATTTTGTCTGTCATTCTTTTGTTAAAATACAAAACCAATAAATTTAAAACCAAAACGCCTATGAAATCATTGAGGAAACTTAAAACTGAGGATGAAACAGATGTACCAAGAAGAATTATTAGAGAATGAACAGGTTGAGAAAGTACTTTCTCCACACCCACTGTCATTTATGAGGCTTCAATCGCTTTGCATATTTTTGATAGTGTGGGGAGTACTAGTCGGATGGTTTGTAAATTTTTCAGAATACCAAGAGTTTTTTTTCGAAAACTTTTGGGCGGTGATATTAGTTTGGGGTTTTGGCTTATTATTGGTTGGTGTTATAGCATCTTTAATCACCATAAGATGGAGTATTTTCTTCCTTTATCTTGGCGTACTTGTCGGCGGCATAGCAATAATGTTTTGGATAGGAGACCAAAATGATGCGGGAGTTTTTATTCCGTTCTATTCCGTCGCCATGTCAATTATAGGATTTCTAATTGTTGAATTATATCGTCGATCTCATAAGTACATAATATCAAATCAACGTATAGTCTTCAAGGGCGGCGTCTTAACCAAACAAGAAAGAACTCTAAGGTATGACAAGGTTTCAGATATTAACTCAAAACAAGGTATTTTAGGGCAAATTTTTGGCTTTGGAACCATTATTCCAATTAGTCAATCTGGTTTTGGACTTGGCAGCGATAGCTCTTTTGCTGCAGGAGGCATACAAGTAGGAGAGAAAAAAGCGAAGTTCATGGGTATTTTTGGCGGCGGTAGAGAAGTGCAAACCCCGCGGGCAAGAAGCTATTATGAACTTCATGGCGTTCACCCATATAAAGATGTTAAAAAAATAGTGGAAAGATTAGTACAGGGCAGCGTAATTGTGCCTTATCAACAGGAGCAAGTGGCATTCCAAAAGGAACAGGTAGATATTCAGAAGCAAATGAGAGATCTCCTTAAAAAGCAGACAAAATCCGACGATGGGGAAACACCAAAAGAGTGATGCTAGATCACGCAATAGGGTGATTATATAGTTATATTTATAAGATTGCATTATATTTGAGGAGATATCATGGTACCGAAAAAAGTCTTTTTTACAAAAGGCGTAGGAAAACATCGACATGAGCTGCAATCATTTGAATTAGCGTTGCGTAGTGCTGGCATCGAGAAATGCAATATTGTTAATGTATCCAGTATTGTTCCACCAAATTGTAAAATTATCCCAAGAGAAAAGGGCATACCGCTCCTTAAACCCGGACAGATAACATATTGTGTGATGTCCAGAAATAGTACAAGCGAACCAAACAGGTTAGTAGGTGCAGCAATAGGTGTTGCCACCCCAAAGGGAAAAAGCACATATGGATATATATCTGAGCACCATGGTTTTGGAGAAATCGGTAAGAAATTAAGAGATCATGCTGAAGATCTTGCAGCTACAATGCTTGCAACTACATTAGGATTAGAGTTTGATCCAGATAAAGCATGGGATGAGAGAAAACAGGAATACAAAATGAGTGGGAGATTCGTACGGACGCTAGGTGTAGAGCAAACAGCGCGAGGAGATAAAAACGGCCTATGGACAACCGTTCTCGCTGCAGCAGTATTTTTAGAGGGCTAAGAAGTTGGGTAATGGAAAGTGTGTTTTCGGGTAATCTTAAAATTCGTGTAAAAATATAACCTTTTTGGTTTTTTGTATGAGCACGTAAGGTTTTTAATACATGTTAATTGATGTCAACCTAATATGCCCTCGTGGTCTTAAGGAGAAGGTGGCTCTATGGAAGAAGTAGAAGTATTTGTGAAATGGTTTGAAGATCTGCGAATTGAAGACGTGCCGTCGGTTGGTGGAAAAAACGCATCTCTTGGAGAGATGATAAGAAATCTTGGTGAGAAAGGCGTTAATGTTCCATCTGGTTTTGCAATCACGGCTTATGCCTATAAATATATGATCGAGAAGGCAGGAATTGATGTGAAAATCAGAGAAATCCTTTCTGATCTCAATACCCATGATGTTCACAATCTTGCTGAGCGTGGGCAAAAGATAAGGGATCTTATCAGAAGTACCCCAATACCTCATGAACTAGAAGAAGACATCCGTAGACATTACCGGGAGATGGAGAATCGTTATGGCCAAAATGTCGATGTTGCAGTAAGGAGTAGTGCAACTGCAGAAGATCTCCCCGATGCAAGTTTTGCAGGTCAACAGGAAACCTATCTAAATATTAGAGGAGAGGATCACCTTTTAGAAAAGACAAGGGACTGCTTTGCCTCACTTTTCACAAATAGAGCGATATCATACAGAACGGACAAAGGCTTTGATCATTTCGACGTGTATCTTTCAGTCGGCGTGCAAAAGATGGTTCGTTCTGACCTAGCATCGGCTGGCGTTATGTTTTCCATTGATACAGAAAGTGGATTTGAGTCTGCCGTATATATCACCGGTGCATATGGCCTAGGAGAAAATGTCGTACAAGGTGCAGTGAACCCAGACCAGTTTTATGTTTTTAAACCAACACTCAAGAAAGGGTTTAGGTCAATTGTTGAGAAAAAAATAGGTTCAAAAGAGAAACGTATGATATACGGAGAGAGGGAAACTGAACAGCAAGAGGTTAGCAAGGAAGATAGAAATAAATTTGTAATCTCAGATGATGAAATACTAAAACTGGCTAATTGGGCATGCATTATCGAAGAACATTATCAAAAACCAATGGATATTGAATGGGCAAAAGATGGGCAAACCGGTGAACTTTTTATTGTTCAAGCACGACCTGAAACTGTTCATTCCCAGAGGAACTTAGCGATATTGCAGACATATGTTCTTGAGGAAGATGGTAACTTACTTGTAGAAGGAGAAGCGGTCGGCACTAAAATCGGTCAAGGAGAAGTAAATGTAATTGAGGATGCAAGAGATATTGAAAGATTCCAAAGCGGACAAGTGCTTGTCACAGATATGACCGATCCCGATTGGGAGCCCATAATGAAAATAGCGGGTGCAATAGTGACCAACAGAGGTGGTCGCACATGTCACGCAGCAATAATTTCCAGAGAGCTTGGCATTCCTTGCGTTATCGGCACAGGAGATGGTACATCAAGAATCCAAAGTGGATCACACATAACTATTGATTGTTCCGAAGGTGTTGGTAAAATATATGACGGTTTATTGAAATACAGAGTTGATGAAATCCAACTGGATAATCTACCAGACACCAAAACACAGATTATGATGAATGTTGGAGTGCCTGAGAAAGCATTCCAACAGGGACAAATACCAAGTAGCGGCGTTGGACTTGCAAGAGAGGAATTCATCATAAACTCCCATATTGGTATCCATCCACTTGCATTACTTGAATACAATCAATTAAGGGAAAGAATGCATGAGGACCCAAAGATAGCAGAGGTAATCCAAAAGATTGATGAGAGAAGTGTTGGGTATGAAGACAAGGTAGAATTCTTTGTTGACACGCTTGCAAGAGGCATAGCAAAGATCGCGTCTGGTTTTTATCCAAATGATGTAATTGTACGTATGTCTGATTTTAAGACCAATGAATATGCAAATCTTATCGGCGGATACCTCTACGAACCTTTAGAACATAATCCAATGATAGGGTGGAGAGGTGCTTCAAGATATTATGATGAAAAATTCAAGCCAGCGTTTGGTCTAGAATGCAGAGCCTTAAAAAAGGCTAGGAATGAAATGGGACTTACAAACATAAAACCCATGATCCCGTTTTGTAGGACTCCAGACGAAGGACGTAAAGTTATTGAGGTGATGAACGAGTTTGGGTTAAGACAAGGAGAAAATGGCCTTGAAGTATATGTAATGTGTGAGATACCATCAAATGTAGTTGTTGCAGATCAATTTGCAGACATATTTGATGGTTTTAGCATTGGATCAAATGATTTAACGCAGCTTACACTTGGCCTTGATAGAGATTCTGAGCTTGTTGCACATATTTTCGATGAGAGAAACGATGCAGTAAAACGCCTGGTTGCTCAAGTGATTAATACTGCGCACAACCATAATCCCAGGAGAAAAGTCGGCATTTGTGGGCAAGCACCTTCCGATTTTCCCGAGTTTGCAGAATTTCTTGTTGAATGTGGCATTGACAGTATATCTCTAAATCCAGACACGGTTGTAAAAACGAGGTTGAAAATAGCTGAAACAGAAGCGCGACTTGGAAGATAAATAATATCAAATCAAATATATTTTTTCCTTCCAAATATTCTTTATTTCTTTTGTGGTAGCTATCTGAAAAGTTTTAGTAGTTTGACTGGTTTGTGAACCCATGGACATCATCCCACTGATTTATCTAAAAAAAGGAAAAATAATGGTAGAACAAGAAGAATATCGCCTACCTTTCAATGAGATTTTAGAACAAGTTGACAAAGATGCAAATATATATGTTTTAGATACAGACGGAATAGAAAAAGATAAGCCTAATCTCTGTTTATATCAAAATTTGTCGAAATCTCATGCCCTCTGGGTTGATACTGGCCCTCGCGTTCTTGGCGATATTGTTGATGTTATTATGGCAGGTGCAACCAACATAACGGTAAGAAATGATCTATGGCATGAATTAGATGTTTCAAGCATAAAAGAGATTACTGAAAATAAGATATATGTCGATGTTGACCTTAAAAGTCAAGACGATCGTAATACAGAAATATTTCCATTTTATGATGTTGACGGATTGGTTGTTTTCGATGGAAAAAATCGAGTGGAAAGAGATTTCAAATATGGGAGTTTTCTAAAAAATTTATGTATAAAACATGAAGTATATGCTTACGAGCGTGACCCGAAAAACATCAATTATTGGAAAAATCTGGGGGTCACAGGACTATTGGTAGACATTAGTAAAATAAAGGAGTTTAAGAAAAATGAATTCTGAAATAAAAATCATTATTTCTTTTTTGTTTAAACGCAGTGGAAAAGAAGAGTTGACTGCATCTGAACTCTACCTTCCTCTTTCGATGGATTTAAAATGGTTCTCTCCAAAAGAGGCGAAAGATTTTGTAAACTCAGCACTACTGCAAAATTTCTTGATCGAGAAGGGAGATCAGATTAAGCCGAATTTTGACTATAAAAAAATCGCAGTACCCGTAGGTTTTTATCCGTCAAAACAAACATTTGAAGGGGAGAAAGACAAGGTAAACGAAGAAAGGCAAGATGTGATGAAATTAATTACAGAAAAGATTATCGAAAAAACTGAGCAAGATGAACAGAGTGTTTTTGAGGAAATTAAAGAGGCGGCTAACAAGAGAAACATCTCTTTGGAGGTTGCAGCATTGTTGGTCAGCAAAAAATATGACATCGTTGTTAGTGCGTTTTTTGATCAAGTTGAAGGCAAAATATTCACAGAAAATGCAGAATAATTGGTATCAATAATATACCCATGCAATGACTTCTTCGCACACCCCAGTGTACAGGTAGCAGCCCGATAAATGTTGCAACTACTAGAATGAGTATGCCCAGTATTCCTGTGAACAGAAAAACAAGTATTACAACCATCGCAATTGTTAGACCTATTATTAGTTGATACGGGACATTTGCAAAATGTCTTGCAAATATTTTTCCTACACTCAATGTTAAAAAATACGATAATGTTCCTCCTAGAATTAATGCGATTAATAAATAAGCAAGATTTGCTGGCATTACAACACCCATCCATTCTTCTACAGCCATAAGTTCCATTGCCGCTAGAGTCGCACCGCTTCTTGATCTAAGGATGATAAACAGAACTACCACAACAAAAAATGCACATGCTGTGTTTACTGCCGAAAGCGTTACAATCGTCTGTCTCTTGTCCGATTCCCCCCGAGCATTCATAGCAAGAATTGTACCCGTTGCAGATGTTATGCCGGGGATAATTGAAACAAGAATTCCCCCAAGGCTGCCGGTAATCACCGATAAAACTGACGATCTTTTTGTTTTTTTATCAAGCTTGAGTTTTTCGATTGTTTGTTTAGGTATAACCGGTTTTGTCATAAGTGAGGTTAAGAGAGTAGGGGTACCAAATAGACCTGCAAGCGCTGGGAATAGGACAGGAGAGGACAGGCCAATGGGAGAGTCCAATGAAAAATCAAGTATTATAATGCCAAATATACCTGAAAGAGCAAATACAAATGTTGCAAACAACATTCCTACAATCGAGGGAGTCTTGCCTTTTGTCCCAAAATCATCTATCTTGGCCTTTTCGGTACCAAGCATAAGAATTGAGATGGCGATCAATACAAACAACATGATTTCCTGTAATGTTGAATAGAAAAACAATGGAGCTCCTATCAAAAATCGAATTGGATAAAGAAGTAAAAAACAAAATATGATTGCCCCATAGCTACCCATAGCGGATAAAGCAACAGCTTCATAGCCTTTTCCTTCAAGTAAAAGACTGTGTGCAGGTAAAACAGAAAGTGCAGTGTCTTCGTCTGGCGCACCGAGGAAAGTAGTCGGAATTGTATCATGGAACGTGTGAGATATTGACACGGATATTATATAAATACTTATCAATAAAAGTATAAATTGTTCTGACACACCATAATCAAAAAGGAAGCTGAAAGCCCCCACAATAGCACCAGACAGAGACAACAGAATAAGGGCTATATTATTAACATGTAACCCAGGAAGCAATCCTGTTGCAATTCCAGTAATAACCCCCAGAACGCAGAACGATATAACAAGAAAAAGATCTAACATGGTTTATACTCACTCCCCCGAAAGGGTTATGCCGTGTGTTTCATCCATTACATCTAGCTTATACCTTAAGTCTTCTGGGTCGTACCTGAATTGTGCTGCAATATCCACTTTTTGACCTGAATAAACGCTGCCATGTTCAAAAGAATTGTAAAAAACGATAATGGAATGAATCACTTCCTCATCAACAAGGTAAAAATAGGCATCATAAACCGCATCTATGTATCCAGTTACATTGATGTTTAATCCATCATATTTCACAGGATTTTCTGCAATTTGCCAAAGTGGGATTGAAATATTTTGCCATTTTTGTAAAATAGTTACAAAACGTTCATTACCTACAACTATTTCCCAGTCTCCTTTGTATTTCTGTACCTTTCCCGTAACTTGTATTTTATCTCCATATTCAATATCAGATCTTCCCTCAACAAATACCATTGCCGTAGCGTTGTCACCCTCAATTTTGATTATCTGACTTTCGTAACTTGTTATGTAGTGTTCCGCCACTATCCCTTCAACAGTAACTTGTTTGTCCTCATATTCTGATAGCTCAGATAATTCTATCACTATCGGCTGCGTGAGAGTAGATAAAAAATAAAGAAGGAGTATCCCAGCAATGGAAAACAGCAGAGAATAGTGTTTTAGTTGCATTTTTTACGGCGGTTAAAATATAAAATGCGTTATTTAAATATTGTGTCTAAAATACCTTGAATAACATCGGCAGCCAACAGTCTAAAAACCTGATTTTAGAAAGGTTATTGCAGTATTTTTCAATGCAAAAAAATGCCAAAGAACTGCTACTTTTTAGTGGATTTTCAGTACTTCCGAATGTAAAATTCTACCAAGGAACTCATCTAAAAGAGTTTGTCTCTCCTTAGAAAATAAATCAAGATGCTGTTTCTTACTTTTTGTTTGATAACCTCGTCTCTCCCGATTTCTACCCTTCATTATAATGAATCAATGATCTAGGATCCATCCGTGCCGTAGAAACCACCTCCCCCCTTATAATAACCAATAGGAATTATTGCAACAGGTCTAACATGCGACGGTAAACTGAGAATTTCTGAAACTGCAATTTCATCAAATGCACCAACCCAACAAGCATCCAACCCGTAATCTACCGCTACAAGCAATATATGCTCTACCGCAACAGCAGAATCCTGAATACAGTATAATTCTCTCCCTCTTTTTCCATATGAAGATATACGATTCAAATTAGCGCAAACAACAATGTTCACT
>JAUWWG010000071.1 GCA_030616985.1 Thermoplasmatota archaeon | reverse complement strand
GTGAAATAGGGGGCAAGCCCCCCTATAACCCCCTTCCGCCTTCGCTTCCTCGTCAAGCCCTACACCCCTTCGGGGCTACGGTCATGCCGCATCCCCGCTCGGCGGATTCAACATGACAGTCTCTGTTGACAGTCATCAATGACAAACACACCATGATGAAGTTGCTGATTTCTACAATAGTCACTTGATTCTTCCAAGTTTTTCAATCCTGTTGACTCATGATGTTCATACCCACTCCAAAAACTCCCACGCGGATAACGCTTCCTAAAACCAGGATGCATTTCAAACATTTTTTTAGAACTATAGGATTTAAGCATAATCTCAGCATCCTCCAATGAATATTTTTTTGGAACATTTATCGGGAAATGAACATGATTTCCAGCGAAACCAAAATCGCCGAACTCAAACCCAAAACGTTCCAAATCCCGGAATGCCTGGGTGCACGTATTAATATGCGATTGTTTCCCGAAGCAGTTGAATCTGCATTTAGTTGGAAACATCATAGTCACCCAGTTGTTCCTTGTGTCACCTGCTGGTTTTTTATAGCTACCGCTATTACAAACTATCATATTTTTTTGTTCCTGTCGCGTCTTTATGAGGCAGACTCTAGACGGCCTGCCGCGCGCGGCAAGAAACAATATATAAAGTGCTAAAAAAAGCTAGACGCCTGTTTTATCTGCGGGTCTTACGCTATGCTACAGACCAACGCAGTATTAACAGCCGAGATTATCGATAAAAAAGTTAATTGATGACAGTCAATTAGATGATGAAGTTAAAGATTTGAGTAAAAAAATTTTTTACAATCTTGCTGTAGCTGAAGGTAAAGTCCACAACACTAGTGTTGATGATGTTCATTTCCATGAAGTTGGTGCTGTTGATTCAATAATTGATATCGTGGGTTCAGTTATTGGTTTAAAAAAGCTGGGGGTTAATCATGTTTTTTGTTCCAAGCTTCCGCTTGGGAGTGGTTTTGTAAATTGTTCACATGGAAAAATTCCGATTCCGGCTCCTGCCACTGTTGAGCTGTTAAGAGATGTTCCTGTATATCAGAGCAATGCAAATCATGAAATGGTTACACCTACTGGTGCAGCAGTTATTACAACACTTGCTGAAGAGTTTGGTGAAATGCCATCTATAAAAATTGAAAAAATTGGTTATGGTGCTGGTAAAATACAAAGTAATCAACCTGGCATTTTAAGAGTTTTTCTTGGAAAAAAAGAAAAAAGAGAAAATTAAAATCTAACAAAAGATTCTAATTTTTTACAATATTTTTTTGTAGTTCTGGTTTTTTATTATAAATATAAACCATTACGGCCCATATGGAGACCATAGCTATAGTCATAGTTCCACCCACTACGGCCATTTCCTGTAACATAACTGGGATTTCTGCAGGAGTTTGCATAGCAGTTAAAAATGGTGGGTAAAGAATTATTTCTTCATGTGCAATGTGTTCAACTGCAAGCATTATTGCTCCGCCAAAGATCATTATATTTAACCAGCCTATTTTCAAATTTTCAGGTATTTTTTTTCTAAATATGGTTGTTACTATTCCCAAACTTAATGGTGCTATAAAACACGCAATTTTAATTACCTCCTATTTCGATTTTTACTTTTGGTTTTGTAAGGATTAAAATTATTTCCCATACAATAAAAATTGGTATTAGCATAACAATTCCAAGTAATGTTGCATTTGTGATTAGTCCTTCAGTTTCTAATTCAAGAAATGCTCCCCCCTCATAACCTAAAATATGGTCAACTAGTATCATTATCGAAGTCCCCCATAGCATTAAACTTAGTAAGTCCAGCCTATAATCTCTTTTTGTAAAGTACCATGCAGCAGTTACAATTATAGCTGCCATCAGTGTTGTTACAAGCCACATATTTTTTTCTCCCTTTTACATTTTTTATATGTAAATGATGATTTGTTATATAACGATTTTGGTAACAAAAAATTTATATTCGTGACACGATTATATGTGCAGCGTGTCACCATGGAAAAAATAACCAGATTTGGCGTATCAATTGAACCGGATCTTCTTAAAAAATTTGACAAGATTATCAAAATGGAAGGATACACAAACCGCTCAGAGGCAATACGGGATCTTGTACGGAAGAATCTCATAAGAGAGGAAAACAAAAACCCTAACTCAGAATCGATTGGTACATTAACAATGATATACGATCACCACACGGGAAACCTTACAGACAAGCTCCTTGATCTACAGCATGACCATACCAAAGAAATACTGTCAACAACACATATACACATCGATCACAATAACTGCCTTGAGGTTCTTGTTCTAAAAGGAAAAGCCGGTAAAATACAAAAACTTGCAGATAACATTAAATCATTGAAAGGAATAAAACATGGAGAGCTTGTAATTACTAAAAGCTCACTATAGAAATATTACTAATTTTTTACGGCGGAATTAAGATCGTTAACAAAAGATTTTACATCAACACCGTGAACACCGGCAATATCCTTTATTTTTTCAAATGATGCAGCAATGCAACCAATACAACCCATGTTGTATTTAGCAAAAACACTTACCGTCTCTGGATATTTATCAATAACTTCTTTTATGTTCATATCTTCCGTAATCTTATTGTCTGCCATTATTTTCACCAATTATTAACAATCGTTATTAAAATGCCCCATATAATATTTACCCTACAGCTCCATCCGTGTGAGGAGAAGCCGGACGGGGATTTCGAGAGAAGAAAAAGTGGTATTGATCAATGGTGAGGACCGTCCGGTCAACTGCTTTAAAAAGGGAACAGTGTTTTAACTATTTAAACAAAAATATAGGTTGGTTGAAAGTATTAATCTTCATTATATATCAAAAAGAACCTGAACATGATAAGGACGTTTATTCCTTACTTCTAGAATATGATATGTTACGGCTTTTATCTCCATACCAATCTTATGTTTAGATATGGTATATTTTTCACCGAAAACATGCGCGGAAAGACTGTTGTTCTTTTCGTCAAGTTCTACCTTGAAAAAACTAAAAACCAGGTTTTTTGCGCTGTTTAAAAATAGTAAATCAGATAACCAATCAACCAACAATTGTTCCAAATCCTGTGCTTCTAAATGAATTTCATACTCTCCAACAGCCTCTATTTCAGATTTATCTGTAATGATGTCGAACATGCCTTTAGCTGCATTTTCAAAAGCTTCTGAAATGTTTTTGCCATATGCTTTTATGCCTACATCCGCCGTATGCTCAATAAGTTCGTATGTTTTCATAATGATACCTTCGATAAATCATTTTTGTTGCCTTCTACAAATCGTAACCATTATCAGAATTAAACCAATTATTGTCGAAACTGAGATCCGTGATAAGTAATACCCAATATCATTTTAGTTTTGATAATTCTTTTGGATGTTTTTTATGAAAAACAAAGCTTGTCTTTTTAGCGGTTTATATCAAAAATTTTGGTCTGAAATCCTTTTTACTTTTAGAATCGGGAGGATATGGTAACGAGCGATACACATACACATTATAGCGTTCCTTTTTGTAATCTGAACACTTATCCTCAAATACTTTCAATAGAGCTTTTTATCGAGGGGCTGATTGATGCTTATTGTACATTACAGTTTTGTTTGGTTTACTGCCTGGATTGTCCCAGAAAAACACCTCTTCCATCCAACATATATATTTGTAACTACAATTATATAAAATCTTTGAAATTTTTCAAAAATTGTGTTGTTATAAAAATTAATGAGAACAGAAAAAAAATTGAAGGAAGTGCCACAGGGTGTGCTTAAAACATATTATTTTGTACCCAACAAACGTTTATTTACCTACATGTTTTTGGCAAAAAATATCTCTAAAAAATTCTTTTTTAAACTTGTTGTGTGCTCAAAATAATTAATGTTATTGGTTGTGCTGTTACGGTTGTAATCGCTTCGAAACCAATGGCATCTTCGTTTGTTTATCCTCAAATCTTGGGGTTTGTTCACAATTTTCACTAGTCTTTTCCTCTTTGTGAACAGGATCTTTTAAGATGATGTGTAATATAATTAGGAAATTTGAAAATGTTGCAAGTATTATTATGTACAGACTTACATGATACTGTTTAAATGGATCAGATATAGAAAAACCATTTGTTAAATATCCACCAGAAAGCATCGCTGAGATTGATATATCCACACACCATAAGGATATTACAGTCAAAACCAAGAGAAAGGCACTGATGGCCACCCAATCGGATTTCTTCATTAGTTTCATATCTCCACCACATTATACACTCTAAAATATTTTGTATTATTATATAAATGGAATTCGTAGAAAAATCGAATATTGTCGCCTTCTAGTGGTGGCAGTAAACCATCGAATATCATTTGATACATATGGTCTGTACTACCTGTCAGGTCATCACTAAGCGTAACATGCCATACATCAACAGACTCGTTTCCAAATGGTATTGTAAAATTTGTATCGATACTTGTTACCCATCCCCCTACATATAGATTTTCGCCATTATTTTGAACATCTCTTAACGACTCTACATAAATAAATACGGCTGCTGCTAGTGTTATGGTTATCACTACCATAAAAATCACACCACTTACCGCAGAAATGCCCGCATTTTTTCTATTTTTCATAACTAGCTGCCCCCTTTACAAATTTGGAAATTTTGTCAGCAAAATATTATTGGTATTGTTAGTATATAAATATATCTATAATATATTAAAATACAAGTGAGACTACGAGTCACATCTTGAGTAAATAGTAATTGACTGTTCAAAATCAAAGTTAATCCAACAGAAGAAAGACTGAAAAGATTGCTTGATAAACTATTCAGAAAGGAAACCAACGATTCTAAATGGTATGTGGGTGTGGAACTGCTATAACCAGAGAAAAAAACAGGAAGTGAACACAGGCGAATATACTAAAACATGATGTAAATCTTATTACAATCTTTGCTGTGTGTCCAACAAACGTTTATTTGTTTAAAGAGATACCCATTACAATGAAAGTAGCCGCACTATTTTCCGGTGGAAAGGATTCGACCTTTGCCATCTACATAGCCAAGCAACGTGGGTGGGATGTTACTCACCTCGTAACAATTTATCCTCAAAAACAGGATTCCTGGATGTTTCATTCAATAAATATTCATCTCACAGAGAACCTGGCAGAGGCGATTGGCATACCTCTTATCAAACGGCAAACAAAAGGTGAAAAAGAAGAGGAGCTTGAAGATTTAAAAGAAATCCTAAGGGATCTTGACATAGATGGTGTAATAAGTGGGGCCATTGCATCTGAATACCAACGAACAAGAATTGAAAAAATATGTCATGAACTAAAGATAAAATCATTTACCCCGCTTTGGCACAAAGACCAAGAGATAGTCCTAAGAGAACAGGTAAATGCAGGTTTCAAAATTAAAATCGTAGGCGTTTTTGCATATGGACTTGATAAAACATGGCTTGGAAAAACAATCGATGAAACAACAATAGATGAACTTGTAAATCTAAGAAAAAAATACAAAATAAATGTGGCAGGCGAAGGAGGAGAATTCGAAACACTTACTCTAGATGGACCGATCTTTAAAAAGAAACTTGTCTTAGATGAAACATCAACAGAATGGAAAAGAGATAGCGGTGTTTTAAAAGTAAACAAAGCACACCTTGAATAGTCTTAATAATCAATGTAGTTCAAACTTCCCATCTGTTGAATAAATGAAAAGAGTCTCTGATCCACATTCTTTTCTTCAGGAAACTCTTTTTTAACTATTTCTAAAATTTGACCCACGGTTCTTCCCCCGTCACAATTTTTCCACACAAGCGAGCCGAGTCTATCCATATTTGCTGTAAACATGTTATCCTTTCTGATTACCTTGCAAAAAGATTTACCGAGGTTACCCTTGAACTTCGGTACTGTCATTTCAACAAGTCCCTCCTCGTTTGTTGACCATTCAAAATCTAGTCTTCTCGGCCGGTATTGAAGAAATTCTTCAACTGTAGGCAGTCGGTATTTTTCCTGTTTTTCCTTATTCTTTATCCGCAAATATTTCCCTCAGTGGGATATACGCTAGCAGGATTGCAAGGAATATAAATATCAGTACTCCTGGCAGTATCGGTGGGAACGGGAACAGCGCAAGATCTATGCCCCCTATTATAAGGAATGCCACAATCACGCCCGTCAATGCCTCTCCTGCAATTAATCCCGCAGTGAGAAGAAGTCCTGTTCTTATAATCTTTTCTTTTGGTTTAACATCTGTTTGTTTGATCGCCAACTCCCATTCACTGATTTCTTCATCATCAGCACTTCCATATTTCTTTGTTATAAATCCGTTTGTAATGTGTCTTATAATACCGCCACCAAAGATAGGTACGACTAAGGTAAATGGTAAATATATACCAATAGCAACAGGTAGTACAGGTAAATCAATAAGTATAAGAACAAAAGCAAGAACAGCGCCTGCAATAACAAACGGCCATATCATCTGTCCACCTAAAACCCCTTCCACGATACCAGCCATGAGAAATGCTTGAGGAGCAGGTAAATTTGTGCTCCCTATGTGATATGCTTTGTCAAGTGCTGATACCACTAGGGCTAGGATTGGCGCAGCAGCTAGTACTCCAATCATTTCTGCTATCTGTTGGTTTTTTGGTGTAGCTCCAATCATCTGACCGCATGTCATAGACTGGAGAACATCTCCAGAGATGGCCGCGGCACAACAGATAACCGCTGCAATGAGTATTGCAATTCCATAGGCGCCAAGATTTCCTGAGAGCCCAAATCCAAGTAAAATCAGAGAGGTGATAAGAAGTACAGATACAGTCACTCCAGAGATGGGATTATTTGATGACCCTAAAAGTCCTGCCATGTATCCTGCAATCGCACTTGCAACAAATGCAAAGAGAATTGCAAAGATAGACATTACTAGAGAAACTCCCCACATGCCGGATATCGCCGCGTAGAGTATAAAAATAGGAATAGTAAGTGCTCCTATCAAAAGAAATACAATTTTAAAATTAAGGTCTTCATCAGTTCTTTTTTTAGTTTCAATCTGGCCACCTTTTATACCAGCAATTGCCTCCTTTATTCCCTCAGCAAGGTTCGCTCTTAACTTAAATATAGTGTAAAGACCCCCCACAACCATAGCGCCTACGCCAACATATCTTATGTAGTCGCCCCATATTTGGTAAAATCCCCATATCATACTTCCTACGTCAAAATTTCCGTTTCCAAATGCAAGGGCGTCAGTGATAGCTGATGGTGTTGTAGGCGATGGCAGACCAACAGCAAGTGCAATAAGTGGTGCCAGAATAACCCAACCAAGTAGCCCCCCTACAAATATAAATGAGGCGATCTTTGGTCCTATTATCCATCCAACCCCTAAAAGTGCAGGTGAAGAGGCGAATCCTCCGTAAAAAATTCCTGATTTTTCACCGCCGCCGATATTGAATTTACCGATATCAACTATACCATGAACTGCCCCACTAAATGTTTTAAGGGAAGTCTGCCCAAATTTGAATAGACCTGCACTGAGAGCGCCTACAATAAGCCAGACACTACTAACTCCACCATCATCTTTCTTACTCCCCTCTGAAGTATCTCCAACAGTAGTTGTCAAAACTGCAGCAACAGCCACCCCTTCAGGGAATGGTAAGTCTGTTTTGATAATAAGTGCCCGCCTTAAAGGTACCATCCATAAAACACCAAGAATGCCTCCAAGTAAAGCAATAAGCGTTGTTTCAATATAGTGAATTTCAGTCCATGTTCCAAGGAGAACAAGAGCAGGTATCGTAAAAATTATACCAGCAGCAAGTGCCTCACCTGCCGCAGCCCCCATCATGCCAATGTTTACCTCTAAAATAGTTCCCTTGAGAGGTTTAAGAAGAGCAAAAGCCATAACAGCCCCGGGTATAACAGCAGATACAGTCATTCCGGCGTAAAGTCCAAGATACGCATTTGCAGAACCTAAAATAATAGCAAGCATTGCTCCAATCAAGATAGCTTTTATAGTTAGTTCAGGTATAATCTTCTTTGCAGGTATAAATGATTTGAAATCTTCTCTAGATGACATAGTGTAATACCAAATTAAATAATATATTTCTTTATTTATAAAACCATCGGTTTAAACCTGATTATTATGTAGAATAATGTCTAAAATATATTTCAAAAACCTAATGCAGATATTTCTACAACCCACAATATGAGATTATTATATCGCATTATTATAAATCTATTGGGTATCGGGAGATTCCCGCTATGCCGCTAAACGCCGAATATAATGAGTCACCTTCTTCACTATCCTGCGAAATAAGACTAACGCTACACCCTGTCTTCTCAGCAAGATCTGAAAGCTCATCAATTAGATCTATCTTCCCATCTATTTCCATTGGAGTTGATGTTTCACATTTACTACAATTAGGGGGATTGAATTCTTTTAACGCATCCTCACCAAGAGTTAGTTCCTCAGTATAGTCACATGAGGCACATTTTAATTTAATCCTATACTTCCTCAAATTCTCTGAAAGGATCAGCGTATCGACAACACCCATCTCAAGTGCCTTTCTAACCTGTTGTTCACCATATAAAGCAAGGCTTCCTTCGGTTTTTGTTATCTCCTTTAGAAATCGTTTCATTACCTTTTTTTCTTTGGAAATCTTCAAATCAGTCATTGTTCCTGACGCTGCATTAACAAGCTCCTTCAAACCAAATTCATCTGTGTAACCCGTATCAAAAAGATCGACAATTTTATCTTGAATTTCATAGTGTAAATAATTTTCATCAATAAAATAGTGTTTAGTAGGACCTGGACCGCCAACAAGAATACCCTTAATATTCTCTTCTGCTAAAAATATTTCACTTGCTTTTTCTCCACATTTCACAAACCATTCGTGAGCTGCAATTTCTGTTAGACGCTCGAATCTTCGTTGAGACTGCCCACCTCGCCCGTGCTTACCTGGAACTTGAGAAGTCTTATAATTAAGCATATCTACTCGGTTGCCCCGTAAAATTCCAATTGTACATTCCCTTCTATCAATCAGGAGGAGTCCATATATCTCTCTTTCAGTCAACATTCCTTCCAGTGGCTCTACATAAAACAATGAATCACAACGATAAAGAAACGTGGTAATTTGCATGGGCGGCTCCACAACATGTGCCACCATCTCAGTCCGATCGCTACCAATGCTTTTATGACCAACGAAAAAAATAACACCGTTTTCTGGAGGTTTCTTAAAATATTTCAACCTACTTAGTATAGATTCTATTGCAGAGAGCACGTTTTTCTTGGTCGTTTTAGATTTAATATTCTGAGATTGGGACAATTCATTTTTTAGATAGGAGGTAACGTCAAAAATTTGTTTAGTGGGGGGTACATACAATGAAATTAGTTCTGTATGCTTACCTTTGCATTCTTTAAGCCCCTCAATTTCCCGCTTAAGATCGTATTTTTGTCTCTGCGTCATCTCAGTCATGATGATATCTCCTTTTCAAGCACCTTTTTTCCAAATCAACTTATTGAGCTCTAATACAACACATGTAAAATATAAATCTCATCCAAACGTTATAATTCCAATAGCTCTCCGGTGTTTGGAGAGTAAACCTCAGCAACATCTTTTAAAGGTTCTTCAAGAGCTTTTCTGTTATCGCTATGGAAAAGCACAATCTTTTCGGGATTACAGCCCTTAGCAAATTCAACTAGTTCGCTGTGTCCCGCATGGGCTGAGAAATCAAAATATTCCACTTCGCATTCTACATTTTCAATAACACCGTAGAAATTCAATTTTCCCTTATCAACTAAAAGTCGACTGTTTGTACCTTCAACCTGATATCCTGTAAGTAGAACTGCATTTTTTGGATCGTTTCTTAAATGATTCATATAGCTCAAAACAGGCCCCCCGTCCATCATACCACTAGACGTTATGATAACTTCTGAGTTTAAGGCCAATTTTCTACCGTGATCAGAATGCACCATATTTATCTTATTTAATGCCTTTTTAAGATTTTCTGCAGATCTAAGATATTTAGGATATTTCAAAAACATTTTTGAAACTTTTCTACCCATTCCATCAAACCAGACATTATACCCTGCCTTTCTGATCACAAGCGCAAGTTCCTGAGATCTTGAAACAGCAAAAGCCGGTAGTACTGCTACGCCTCCTCTACCTACAACTTCATCGATTTTATCTAAAAAATCCTTTTCTAATTCTTCTCTTTTTTTCGGGTGATCTCTTCCAGCATACGTACCTTCCATACATAAAACGTCACACTGTACTGGTTTTGTTCCTTTCACAAGTCTAGTATCAATGACATTTAAGTCACCTGTAAACAAAGTTTTTCTCGAGCCTACAAGTTCGAACATGAGTGAACCAGGTATATGCCCCGCAGAATGAGAACGGATTTCATGATCGCCCCCTATACCCTTTTTCTGTGATGGCTCCACAGGAACAATACTGTGTTTAGCCTCTTTTATATCTGCACTATTATATGGCGGCGCATAGCCCTCTGTTTTAGCAATTTTAATCGAATCTTTATGTAGCAAGCTACTGATTTCACCAGTTAATTCCGTCGTCAAAATAGTTTGATCATATTCAGAACAAAGCGAAGGTATCATCCCAGAATGATCAAGATGAGAATGAGTAAGTAGCGTCATATCGACTGGTGGTGCTGGAAGAGGAAATGCCGGTGGTTTGCTAGGTGTCATGCCATATTCAAAAAGTAATTTTATGCCACCTGTCTCCAGCACCATTGCTAAGCTGCCCACTTCATTGCTGCCACCGAGAAACTGAATTTTTATATCATTATTCATTTTAAACCAGGCCGGGAAAAAGATAGGGGTTGATTAATGTTTGGTCACCTTTCTTTTGGCTTTACAATAAGAACAGATTCATCCTTATCCACAATAACTACCTTTGTATTTTGCTCAATTGTTGTATCCGATCTGGCCTGCCAATATTCTCCTTTAAAGCGAACGTAACCTGGTTCGCCAGGCGTTATACGATCGATTGTTCTAGCTTTTTCTCCAATAAAAACACCAATTGCCTTCTTTTTATTTCTGATCTGCAATACCTTATACAAAAGAAAAACAAAAAATATTGCAATAAGCACAATCAATACTAACGAGATTACTATTGCGGTTTCCATATACTCCATTGATATCAACCATTCCCTATTTGGGTAGCTTGGAACTAGAAATATCGATCCAATTGCCAAACATATAATTCCACCTATGCCTATAACACCAAAGCCAGGTGTTACAAATATTTCTATAATAAGCAGTAGGCACCCGATAATTATAAAGATTATGCTCAACGTGGATATTGCAAAGCCCGATCCAACAAGTGAAAGCAGGATAGCAATAACACCAAAGACCTCT
>JAUWWG010000124.1 GCA_030616985.1 Thermoplasmatota archaeon | reverse complement strand
TCACTTACATTAACCCCAGATAGTCCATCCACAGACTCCTTTTTCTTCCTGCTAAAGAATGTAAGCTTTCTGGATTCCGTTGGTTTCTTGCCTGGTTTTTCTTTCTTGATTTTTCTCTTTTCTTTCTGCCAAGTTGACTTCTTTTTGGGTTTTTTCTCCATAAAATAAATCGGTTTCCTCTCTTTGCGCTTTAGTAAAAACTTATGTTTATCAGGATCTTTCAATTCGATTTTAGTCGAAAATCGTTTTTGATTTCCATTATCCTCTATTTTGATTTTAGCCTTAATATTTAACAAAATCTCGTCTACCCTGCGCTCTATATCAGAGATATCCATATACTTGATAGTGGAAGAAGAATCTTTTTTGTTGCCAACTTTGCTCTCTTCCTTCAGGGTAGCTCCCTCCTGATCAAAAATAACTCTATCGATTCTCCAAATTCTCGATTATCTAGCATCCACATCCCTTTCTGGGCCTCTAACTCATACTATCTGACAACAAATTTCTATCAAGATCAACCACAATTATTACTAGACCCTATATGCATCTCATCCGTTGGCTATTGATATATTTTACTTGCTATTTATATCTTTCTTTTAATCAATAAGAGGCATATTTTTAGACAAGTTTATAACGAGTTTTTCAATTGTAAAAAATAGTGGGCCTATAAGGTAGTCTGGATATCCTACCGGCCTTCGGAGCCGGTAACTGGGGTTCGAATCCCCATAGGCTCGTCCTTAGTTTCTCCTGTTGGTTGGAACGAATAAAAGCCAATTTTTTGTTGTTCGTTCTCACGGGTGATAAATCTCTCTCTCTTTTTTTCTTTTTTTCTGTTGCGTCTTACGCTGTTTGCTCCAACTTTTTTGTCCATGGGGGGTACTGCCATTAGCCAACGTCTTAACTCGTTATTATGGGTTGTTGTTGGCTTGGGTGAAACAGGTAAAAACTGCGGAAAGATCATGCCGTTCATGTCATGTCAGTGTTGCCATAAACCTCATTTCATTAAATCTCATTGTCATCAGAAGAGTTGTCCGAATTGTTGGGAAACCTGGCTTAAGAATCAATCCGGAAGTATTAAATCTCGGATATGGGAAAGACGAAACCAGAGAGCCAACAGATACAAACGACTTTTACATTTAGTGTTATCTCCGAGTAAGGAATTAATTAACTCAATGAATTATTGGGAACTTAGAGAGGATGCAATCGACTACCTGTATTCGATTTCACAGGTGTATCTCTATCGAATTAAAGATAAGAGATCCATGCCATTAAAACAGTATGGATTTACATGGCATAAGAAAGGATATACAGGGCCTAGGGAACTTTGGAGTAATCTGGATGATGCCAAGAGAGAAGAGATCCGGCAATCATACAAGATAATAAACTCTGCCCCATCCGGTGTTCTTATCTTCCATCCTTTTAGACTTACAAAAGATGGGATGCGACAATATTCACAGTATGTAGATCTTGAGACAAATGCAGGTCGTAAACCATTAAAAAAATGGGATTGGATCAGAGAACAAAAAAACATTGAAGATCTGATTTTTTATTCTCCGCATTTTCATTTTGTAGGTTTTATGTCGTGGATTGAGAAGCAAAAGAAGGGAGATCCCTGGATCTACAAAGTAATTGAAGAAAAAACAACTGATAAAGGTAGAAAGGTATCACAACTTGATGGGCCATCGCTTTACAGGGTTATAAATTATTTATTAACGCACACTGGAACGTTGAAGGATAGACCGAATGTTCATTCTTACGTTTATACCGGTAATGTCTGTAATAGTAATGGGCCAACTGAAACCTCAATCGAATTTGAAGATTATGAGGGAGACATAACCCAGGGATCAACGTTGGGCGATAAGATACCACAGACATCGATGGAAAAAAAGGCCCTGAAAAACAAATGTCGATGGTGTGAGAAACATGGAAAAAAGGGGAAGTTATGGTACATAGGTCAGAATACTACAGCTTTCTTTGATGCCCATAGTATTCCGGAAGATCTTGATAATTCGGAAAAAATCATCATGGTAAAAAAACTTGACATGCCGAGTTATATCATACTACATATCATCGAAATCATCCGGATGAGGATGGGGAAACCACCGCCGATTGATTATAAAGAGTATATCATCGATGGAGTTTAATATGGATTTTTGCCGATACATCTACCTTCCCCTAGTGTGAAACATGCCGTCTACGTTGATCTCTGTGATTATTTTTTATGGAAATAATAATAAAGTGGGATACCCCCACAAATTGATATTATCCTATTATAAAGATAATAATCATATGCCCAAATTTAATATTATTTCCAATCAACAATAAAAGTAACTCTTCGCATATACTTATATCTACGTTGATCCAAAAAAAATTTTCCGCCGTTTTGATGCTTTAGCTGTAAGTAACCTGCTCAATGGAAATTTCAAAAACTCTAGGATCGCCAGGGGGATGGTTGATTAAGTCACAGATATATATAGGGGTAACGTGCAGGTGATGAAGATAATGATTTACTCAAGGCATATGATGATTGAGAAACTAACGGCCATCCATGATTTATTATACACTGCCCCAAAAATTCCTATAAATACACAGAAACTAGGAAATGCAAAACGGCGATTGAAAATTTTGATTCGGGAACTCAAAAATGATAGGAGGTGATGGAGATATCAAAAAACGTAAAAGTTTCGGATTGGACAAAGGAACAGTTGGATAAATTCAAAGAAGACGAACAACATACATCATTAGATAGCGTTATCAGATCTCTGATTGAACGTTATCTCCTGTAATTGCTTATGTGGGATTGCTACATTCCCACATACAGTTGCTAGTCCTGGGCGATACATACATGTATGACAACGTGTATGACAAAATGTGTATGACATTCCAATAGGAGATAAATGGAGACGTGTATGACAAAAAAACTGTTAAGTGTGAGATTAGAGAAAAGTTTGTATGACAAGATAGCTAAATCACCTGTTGGAATATCGGAATTTGTAAGGCAATCTGTCATACAACGCCTCGATGGAGAAAAACCCAAAGAGGAAACAAAGTCTGCGACAGTGGAACGACAATTTTTAAATGGCGATGATAAACAACCTTCCGTGCCGGTTTTCTACTCAAAAGGAGAAATTAACGCCATGTTCAAAGGTTTCCACTCAAAAGGAGAAATTGAAGACATGTTCAAAGGTTTCCACTCAAAAGAAGAAATTAAGGCCATGTTCATAGAGATAATAAATTCCCAAATGCAGGAGGTTGACGAAAAAATGAATGTCCTGGAGTTGAAGATTAACACCGATTTCAACGCTAAAATAAACGACTTGCATACAGAAGTTTCAAACGTTCTCGTTATCTTACGAAAACAGAAATCATAATCACACACTAATATCACCGATTTTTATATATCTCAAAGCAGGTTTTGAGAGATCCAGCTCCTGCAGGATCTTGCTCCTACGAGAAATTTCAGGATCCTTTTTCACTTTCTAGCAATATCTCCAACTAAATATATATTAAAATGCTCCATCAATTTTCAACAGGACACCCCCCCATGTAAGGGGAATATTCAGCGTGATTTTCTTGTTAGTTACTTCATTAGTTACTTCAAAACACACATTAATGTGAAAACATGCCCTTCCCCCAGGGGGGAGGGGTTTAAATAGTGATTTGTGCATACGCTGTTCCATGACAGAAGTAACGAAAAATGAAACAATAACTTTGAAAGGCTTGGCAGAAGGTGCAGTTAATTGTGTACCCGCAGTACCTCCAGAAATAGAATTACACTGGGCACGGTGCTATAGTGATGAAAAACTCCTGGATTTTGTTAAAAGAAACAAGATTTCTAAGTGTACCGCCGGTTTCATACTGCTTGAGCGTAAGGCTAAGCAAGAATAATTCCGTGTCATGCTCCCCCTGGATTGCTCTGACATTTTTTTAACACCAGGGGTTAACACCCAGGGGTTTGTGACAACTGGAGATGCAACTGTGGTATTGCATCTCCATACTTCCCTCTTTTATTATTGATGCTGTATTTTTATCTCTCGTGTTGTCCCAGGAGGGGATAATAGCTTAAAACGTCTGATATGCACGAAACCCCTACCTTTTTGATAGACGTTTTAGTCTTATTCCCCTTAGAACCTTACCCAATATATTAGTGATATCATTTAGCCCTGCAACTGCAATGTTTTGCTATCGTTCCCCTTTAGAAACTTATATAAATGTACCATGCCTTGTGTTTTTTGAAGGCCTGAAAATTCTTCCTAATGGTTTCATAATCCTGGTCTTCGATTGAAAAATGGCGGATGATCTTTTTGATCGCCATAATGCTAAGATCATTAAACACATCCGCCTTTTTCATTCCATCTACATTTCTACATTTTTATATCGTGATTCTATAAAATAGAATCCGTCATAAAAGAGGCACCACACATTAATGTGAAAACAATTTTTAGCTCTATTCCAGGTGTTGGGTAAGGTTTTTAAACAAATATTCTATTCAAAACTTTGCATTATGGCGTTGAGGATTAAATTAGTCTATCTAGCCGACATTCCGTCGAGATTTGAGGGGGTGATATCCGTTGGTGATTTGTAATATTGGGGGCCAAATGGCATGATCATAGATAACATCACCTCAGATTTTAACCATGTTCGTGCTTCATATCCTGTTGCCGGAGATATGGTAACAGGAGGTAATGAACGTAAATGGAATATTGTAGAAAATTTAAGAAATGTACGCCAGACCACAGTCAAACACGTAGATCTCGTAAACTATCATCCCCAAACTTGGGAGGACATGGTGGAACAAGCTTATGATCTAGATAAAAAACGTGTTTATTACCCGCCTTACACCCTAGATCCCGGGAAAATCACATTTGATGATGTTTTTAACCATGCTGTAAACCAACATAATCTCCAAGAATCTACCGCAAATAAATATCTCGACACAGCTCGAATAATGGAATCACATGGTGTGATGCCTGTTAATTTTCGCAAACCCCACTGGAATGATTTCTTTAAACACATGGACTACATTAAACGATATGAAAATGCGACTCCCCATATGCTAAATAACCGGCGTAAAGCCTGGATGATGTTTTGCCGTGCATGGGGAACTGCTAAGGAATGGCCAACCTATAAATTACCGCACATTCCGGACAGAACAAAAAACATATTCATTCCAACGCCTGAGACAGTAAGAACGCTCTTACAAACACCATATACAGGAGACAAATATCTCAATAGACACATTCAGTATCACTTTTTTGCAGGTTTCATGGTCGGGATGCGACCAGAGAAAGAAATAGTGATCCTCAACATTGATGACTTATTCCTAGACGAACAAGACAATTACGCTATAAGAATAACCGAGCCAAAAAAAAGAGGAAACACCCGAATATTAAGGCTTGAGAATAACATTGCTGTATCGAAAACCCGTAAATCATTTAAAAACTATGTCGACACGATACTCCCACGTTTTGCAAATAAAAATGAAAACGCTCTTTACGTGAACCCTGAGACTGGTAAAAGATGGACTGTTGATACACTTAGGCATCAACTATTAAATCGATATGGCAAACGCGTATGGCCTAGATTTTGGCCATATGTAATGAGACATTGGTGCGCCACAGCTCGTTGTATCGAATGGCAAAATGATAATAGGGTTCTAGTTCGGGTTAAATCTTGGATGGGGCATAAACGGGTGGATCAAACAGATAACTATCTCGATCTAGCTAGATTATACAATCAGGGTAAAGGATCTTGGCTAAGTCGTGCCCTCAAACAACATAAAAATGTTGGAGGAATGCACGGACGACCACCAGGTAGAGAACGAATAACGAAAAAATCGGGGAAATTCGTTCCAATCCCTTCAAGAAACTTTGCAAATCCCCATAGGTCCGTACTATTTATCCCCAGTGAAAACTTGAATCAATATTTTACGCGCCCATGTAAAAGTTAACGTTACATCACTCAATTTCTTTTAATATTTTCATTGCTATGTCAAGTGCACCATTGTAATTTACGATTTTTACTTCGCTCTCGACCAAAAGTTTTGTTCCCAGTATCTTATCTACTGCATTGCTTACAAATTCGTAATCTATATTCTCTTCAAATCTTTCAAAATCGCGCCTGCATTCTGCACATTTAAACATTTTATCCATAATCATCCCACCACCATGTTCAAATTTACCACAAATCATACAGATTCTAGGTTCTCCCAATTTCACCTCGATTTTGTAATTCGGATGTTCATCTTCCCAAGCATTCTCTGAAAAAGACGCTAATTCTTCTTTAACTATACTCTTCAGATTCTTTTTAGTTAAGACCTGCGCATCCTTCTTTTTATGGGTTTTTCTTCTATAGTGACCCATTTTTCCACCCTCAACTTACAATACTACAATATCTTTTAATTTATAAACCTATTTTCCCACTAAATTGCAAATTTACAACTTGTAACTTTAAGTAAAAGACAACCTAATTGTAAGTTGAAGGAAACTAGGCCTGTACTAGTCATCAGGTCATTATTTCAATCTGACAATTTTAC
>JAUWWG010000038.1 GCA_030616985.1 Thermoplasmatota archaeon | reverse complement strand
CATCAACAACGGGGTCTTTAACAACAGGTTCATCAACAACGGGGTCTTTAACAACAGGTTCATCAACAACGGGGTCTTTAACAACAGGTTCATCAACAACGGGGTCTTTAACAACAGGTTCATCAACAACGGGGTCTTTAACAACAGGTAGTTCAGCATCCCCATCACCATCTGACATTTTTGGAAGACTTTCTTTGGCACCCGCCGTTGCCATAAAGGCCATAGAAAACAATGAGAATAGCATCAAAATCACGATATAACCACTTAAAAGTTTCTTAATTAATCCACCCTTAGCGATATATTCTATTTTTTTATCAAACCTCAACCACATCTTTCTACCTCAAAGCTATGCCATTCCATAGCATGTTATATTCTAGCTCTGATGGTATTTAAAGCTATTGCATAAAAATGTCAATATGGCAAAACATCACTTCCAGAGATGACCCGCATTTGAAAAGCAAACTGAAAAAAGAGTTATCATACATTTCTGTTTACCATACCATTATCTAGATATCTAATTAATTTCTAGTACAAATTCTATAATTTAACTATCAACTACAGCCAATGAAGAATATTTTCTTACCAAATATTTCAGGTATCTTTCTTCAATATCAGATCCTGGCACAATCCTAGACCCTAGTTCCATTTGACAAGGAATTTCCTCTACTTTAGCCTCTTTATTATTTGGAAGAACTATCTCTTCCACCTTGCTATCCTTTTCTTCCTGATGCATAGTTTCAACCATCACTTTCCATTTTTTACATCTATTACATTAATAGATATCGTGTTACTTTTTATCACTAACCATATATAAGTGTTCTGTGACAAAATGTCAAAATGAAAAAAACACATCATTAGAAACTATTGGAATCTTATTTCTTCATTTGAGATCCTCTGAAAAAAGATTTAACCTCACTACAGATTAAACCAACTTGTGAACAGTAAGCACATTGGAGTTACAATAATACTTCTTGCCAGTGTCATGTGGGCAATAGAACCCATATTTGCAAAATTATCATATCAAAATTCAGATTTTATCCAAACATCAGCAATACGGGCAATATTTGCAGCATTAACAGCCTTGATTTATATAGGCATTACAAATAAAGCAAATCTTAGGATAGGTAAAAAACAAATTCCTACATTACTTTACATAGCGGTTGTTGGAACTCTTTTCGCAGATTTTATGTATTTTTTCGCGTTGATACAAGTTCCCGTGATAAATGCAGTACTCATAGGACATCTGCAACCGATCTTCATAATTTTAATAGGATTTTTAGCCCTCAAAACAGATAAATTGACAAAATTTGACTTCATAGGAATTACATTTATGGTATTTTCTGGGATACTAGTAACAACAAAAACACTTGAGAATCTTTCAATGTTCAAACTGGGAACTATCGGGGATCTGCTGGTACTTTCAGCGACAATTGCATGGGCAACAACAGCTGTTGCAATGAGAAAATACTTGAGGGGTGTGAATGCAGGCGTCGTCACTTTCTACCGATTTTTATTCGCGTCAATCTTTTTTGTGATGTATTTGAGTTTAACGTCTACGATTGGTATCTCAAATATTTATCAAATTTTAATAGGTATCGTAATTGGCATAGGAACAATTCTTTATTATGAAGGATTAAAACGTATCAAAGCAGCACAGGTATCAAGTCTTGAACTTTCCGCGCCATTCTTTGCAACAATCTTGGCGTTCTTTGTTCTAGGAGAGTCAGTTACCATAATGCAAGTCATAGGAATTTTCTTACTTTTTGTAGGAATATATTACCTATCAAAAAAAGAGGATTTAAAATAATCTTTCAGTTCAGTATCTTCAATTCTTGGTATTTTCACACATATCATACACTGATTTCTCTTTCCTCAACAACCCTTGCTTTTCCACCAACTTTTACTCCATTTCCACCTATTTCAACAAAAACTCTACCAGGTCTACCCATTATATCTCCCTGTTCACATATCAAATTCCTGTCTTTGACTATTTTGTTTTTTATGAGATAACTGCAAATAGCACCATTTGCAGTACCTGTGACAGGATCTTCATTTACTCCATAAACCGGTGCAAAATTTCTTGCATGATATATTGAATCAGATTCAACGGTATCAAAGGTAAAAAGATGGAAACTACCTACCCCAAACCTGTTACATAGTTTTTTGATTTTTTCAAAATCAGGATTGATTGCCTTAAGAATATCAAACGATTTTACACACAAAGGCAGGGTAAAAAGTCCAGTTGAAACAATTTGTTTTGGAAGTGAATCATCAATTTCATCCACTGAAATGTTTAATGAATCAGCAAGTATCGATATATCTAAACATATATCTTTAAATTGTGGTTTTCCTTGAGTCATCATTACCCTATCGGCTTTTTCATCTGAAAAATAAATATTTACTGGTAAGACACCTGCCTTTGTCTCTTGGGTAACAATCGTGTCATTATTTTGCGAAAAAACTCCTTCCAACGCCATAGTAAAGAACGTGGCAATTGTTGCATGGCCACAAAGTTCAACTTCAACATCTGGAGAAAAAAATTTTATCTTATAATCCGCTTTTTTACTTGGAAAAACAAATGCAGTCTCCGATACAACCAACTCTTTTGATATATACTTCATCTGTTCATCAGTTAAATCTGGTGAATCTAAAACTACACCTGCTGGATTTCCACCTTCAAGAGATTCGGTGAATGCATTGACCTTCTTAACGTTAATCTTCATAATTTAAGCCTTTACGATTACTCCCAATCTGTTTTCCCTTATCTTCTATGATTCCAATCCCTTGCAGAGAAACACTTTTCTTCAAACTTTTTTGTAAGTTCTTTTTCCTCTTTACTCAGCACTCCTTCCGCCAACTCTACATTGAATTCTTCCTCAAATCCAATCTTCATTGCTTCGGCAACATCCTCGAAACGTATCTCTTTTCCTAAAACATGCTTTATCGACGTAACTCTCTGCTTTACATCTGCTATGAGTTTGTCCTTTATCTTTTCATTTGGCACCTTGAGAACAGAAAACATTTTGTCAACATCAACATCTGTTAGAACTGTACCATGCTGCAAAACAATCTTTGCTTTTCTTGTCTGAGCGTTTCCAGATATCTTTTTTCCACCAGTGATAATATCATTGATTGGGACATATTTACTTTCAATTCCTAAATTCTCCAATCCTTTCATAACTGCCCCACATATTCTACCATAGCTTTTCAATATATTCTTTGGAATCTGTGGATGAGCCTCAGGAATTACAATGCTATAAGTTAATTCCTCTTCATGAAAAACTGCCCCTCCACCAGTTATTCTCCTCACGTAATCCACACCAAGTTTTCTGCAGGTGTCCAAATCAACCTCTTCTTCTAGACTTTGAAAATAACCAATCGAAATAGCTGATGGTTTCCATCCATAGAACCTTACCGTGGGCGGAACTTTTCCTTCGCTACTTGTTACTAATACAGCTCTATCTACTGCCATATTTGTAAAAGCCGTACTAAAATTTGTTTTTAATAATCTCCATTGTTCTTTCATTTTTTACACATCAATATTCCTTCAGTAAGTCCTTCTGCATGCAGACCTATAAACTCAATATTATACCATTTAATTATTGAATTTATTTTTTTAATCAAACTTTCTTTCTCAAGTATTGTATTTTTCAGTTCATTCTCCATTGATTCAATTGATTCTTCAGGATAAGCAAAAAAATCTCCCATTATATTTATCTTATTGATAGAATTGTTTTTTTCATCATAATCTAAAGATATCTTCAGAAGTTTTCCATTTGGTACTTTGTAAATTGATTTGGATTGCATTTTTTAGATAGAATGTCTTTTCACTTATAAATTTCTTCTTTTATCGAATTCAGCAGATTGCTTCTTCCGCGTGATAAGAACTTCGGACAAGCGGCCCTGATTCTACATGCTTAAAACCCAAGTCCATTGCAATTTTTTTGAACTCATCAAATTCCTTAGGCGAATAATATGTTTTAATTTCAGCATGATTTCTTGTTGGCTGCAAATACTGCCCGATCGTTAAAAAATCAACATCTGAATCTCTCAAATCCTGCATCGTCTTTACAATTTGATCTTTGTTTTCTCCCAAGCCCACCATGAAACCTGACTTCAATCTTACATTTTTGTCAATTTTTTTAATATTTTTCAATACCTCTAAACTTACCTTATAGTTTCCTTCGGGCCTTATTTCAGGAAATAATTCTTCAGCAACTTCTATATTGTGATTTACGACATCAGGTTTGGAATCGACAACTTTCTTTAATGCTTCCTCACTCCCTCCAAAATCAGGGATCAACACTTCAATTTTACAGCTATTGTTTAATTTTTTAATTTCTTTTACTGTATCGTAAAAAACACTAGCGCCACCGTCTTCTAAATCATCTCTTGTAACAGAAGTGATAACTGCATATTTCAAACCTAACTCTTTAACACTCTCTGCAACATCTTTTGGTTCATTTGGATTTAGTGAGAGTGGCACTCCATGCTTTACGTTGCAGTATTTGCAATTTCTTGTGCATATATTACCTAGAATTAAAAAAACAGCGGTTCCACGTTCAAAACATTCTGCGATATTAGGACATTTTGCCTCCTCACAAATAGTATGTAACTTAGCGTCTCTTAATATGGACTTGATTTTAGCAAAATCATTCCCCCCACCAATTTTAACCTTTAACCAGTCCGGATGCCTTCTCATAAATGCAGTGATAAAAGCATCCATTTATAATTATTTTGTTTGAACAACAGAAAACTATGGTTTATACGCCCATAGTTACTCTCAAAAGATCACGTAGACCAGGTGACAGCCCTAAAATGATGATGCCTATTTTCAGAAGATTTACCAAATTCACATGATCCTTCAGATCTTCCTTATATAATATATCAAAAATATATATGACCACAATAATCAAACTAAATTTTACAATAGGAAATAATGGTGGCCATGTTTCCATAAGAAAATTAGATGCAGGATGTTTTTCGAGGTATCCAGGTAAACCCATTTTTAATGGATCATAAATGCTGATATAACTTGCAATGCCATCTACCATGTGACCAACAATCATTGTCAAATTTAACGGTTTTTTATAAACAGCAATTTTCTCGTTATTCTTGTATTTAAGTGATACAAAATATACCATGGCTGCAATCAGAGTTACTAGACCAAGTATCAACAAAAAGACGTCGAAACGTGTCTCATTAGAAAATCCCCATTGTTCTCCTGCAATCCATCGAGCAATTAAATACAAAGAGGGGGACAAAAGAAATAGACCACCTGAGAAAACAATCGTATTTACTGTTGGGGTTTTTTGTTTAAAAAATCTATACAGAATTGGCAGAAAGGCAAAAAACGAAAGAAGATAAAACACCAATGGATTGATACTATATGCACCATAATCTATTCCAAGAGCCCATACTATTGTATAGCAAATATCCGCAAAAACAAAAATTGAAAGTGTATATGTCAAGATCGTTTTAGGTGATTTTTTCCTGGATAATTCTTGCAGATAGTATCCCACTACCAAAAAGCCCAGAACATACACGGTAATCTGAATATAAATCAAAGGTGAAATAAACCAATACACAAATGGTTCGTTGAAATAGCCGGTGTCTTCTATCACTCTCGCTACTGGGCCAAATACAATATAAGGCAGCAATGCAAGACAAAAAATCCAATCTATTGAAATTTTTAATTTCTTTAGGAGTTCATAGATTGCATACAGAACGATAACAAGCATTACACCATAGGTTAGCTCAGAAATCAAAGTATATCCTTCATTTGCTTGCACCCCGTTGCACCATACCGTCGTTCCAGCAGCATCTGATACAATCGGCCCCCAGTAATATTTCCATATCCATTGATCGTAAAAAAGGCTGGGCATCAATATGCATCCAGCTAGGATAACTCCAATTATTGCCAGGAATGCACTCAGAAGAATGACATTCCGGTATTCGTTGTAAATCTCCACCACTTTCATTTTTTCTTTATCTGAAAGGAAAAGATAATATATTAAGCTCTTGGTTTACCAATTTGACAATGCAACGATTTACAAAATCAAAAACGATGGTGTTCCCCAGAGAGATCATCGTAGGGCACAAGGCTACATCTCAAATCGCAGATCTTTGCAACCGAATAGGTAGAGGGGACTCTGCATTAATAGTTGCGGATAAAAAAACTAAGAAACTATCAGGAGATGAAATATCTAAGATTCTCACTAAATCAAACTATAAAGTAAAACAAAAGATAGTTTCCGCACCAACTGTTGGTGAAGTAAATGATGTCATCAAATATGCCGATAAAAACAATATGGATCTCCTATTGGGAGTTGGCGGTGGGAGCGTCATTGACATTACAAAACTTGCAGCCTATGAGCTTTCTAAACCATTTATCAGCGTGCCAACATCTGCAGCCCACGATGGGATTGCATCTCCTCGTGCATCATTGAAACATAGGACGGGCTCTGTTTCAAAAACAGCAGTATCTCCTTTGGCAATACTTGCTGATACGGGCATTATCTGTAAAGCACCATATAGAATGCTTGTATCTGGCTGCGCTGATGTTATATCTAACATATCTGCAGTAATGGACTGGGAGCTAGCTCATCGGCTAAAACATGAAGAGTTTAGCAGTCACGCTGCAGTACTTGCAAAAACAGCAGCCCAGCTTCTTATGGATCATGCAGATGAAATCAGACCAGATACAGAAGAATCAGCATGGCTTGCAGTTAAAGCTATGATTGTATCTGGCGTAGCAATGAGTGTGGCTGGTAATACAAGACCTGCATCTGGGGCGGAACACATGTTCTCTCATATGCTGGATCATCTAGGACCAGGCATCATGCTAAAGGGTAGAAAAGGAAGAACCCCGCTACACGGCGAACAATGCGGCATAGGCGCCATCATGATGGTCTATCTTCACGGCGGCGATTGGGAGGAAATTCGAGACGCTTTAAAAAAGATAGGGGCACCTACTACCTCAGGAGAACTAGGACTATCAAAGAAAAAAATCATTGAAGCGTTGGTAAGGGCCCAAGAAATACGACCAGAAAGATACACAATACTGGGAGAAACGGGACTTACGGAAAAAGCTGCTAAAACATTAGCTAAAACAACAGGAGTAATATAATATGCCATTAGTAACGTTAATAGGAGAAAAACTAGCAAAAGAAGGTGCCGAGTTCATCTACCTGGGACCAAACAATGAATGTAAAAACTGCAAACTGAAAACAGTATGCTTCAATCTAAAACCTGGTAGACAATACAAGATAACAAAAATCCGAGATAAACGACATAACTGTAATATACATGTTGGAACTGCCATAGTTGTAGAAGTCCAAGAAATACCCATCATTGCTGCCATAGACAAAAAACTATCAGAGGGAAGCATTGCAAAAATTGAGAAAAATGAATGTACAAACATTGGATGTGACCATTATGAACTATGTCATAACAGAGCATTGCAAAAAGATAAAAAATACAAAATAACAAAAATCTATGAAAATATAGACTGTCACATAGGATATAGTCTGCAAAAAACAGAAGTGACCGAATAATTAACTAATGGCAAATTACGTTATATATTAGTCCGCCTTCTCCCTGAAAATCTCCTGCCCCAAAGGTTCCTACCTCATCTCTAACAAGTTTTTCCCAGTGGCTGATGTTTACTTCTGAATTGTCATGCAAATTATCCGTAATCTGGGCAACTCCTATGCATATCACAGAGGTGCCAGACGTTCCACAGCTCCATACCTCGCCAATAATTTTTATCTTCTCCGGAGGATTCTTTGAGGTGTCATTTCCATCATATATGACATACATCGTATTATGTTCATTTTTCAACATTCGTTCTCCACTAATCTCAGTAGTCTTATCCGCAACTATGCCTTTTTCTAATGCTTGTTCTATTGACTCTGCAGTTTTATCTCTAAGCTCGTTTTCACTCATCATCACGAGCGTTTTAATTGTCATAATAGTGAGATATGCAGGATACTTACCATCAATTCCATATGTTAAACTACTAAACTTCTCCAAACCCAAAAGTTGTGAACCACTATCACGCTCCCCGATATCTTCACACCAATCCACACCTAGGAAATCATGATGAATATATGCAGTATTTAACTGGTTGCTACTAAAAACAACAGCAAAAATAACTACTGCGATAATAAAAACTGCAATAAATACATATATTTTGGTCTCTCCAACACCACCCTCACTAATCACATCTCCAAATATTCCTGCATCTACTTTAAACTAACGAAAAAAGAATCGAAATAAATAGAAAAACAAAACCATATGATGAGAAATAACAGTCTTAAAGTTTCTGATTCCCTATATAGATTTTATTAAACTTGCAATTTCTTCACGTTTGTCTTTTTCACTGGGCAATGTAATGGATGCTTTCCACCCTCTTGTACCATCTTGAAGATAAAAACCTCTAGAAATAGAAATAAACTCATTTTCCCCCCTGTCAGTTATTACCTTTTTCCTAGAGACCTCTATAAAGTTATTACCGAATTTTACTTCTTTAGCCTTTACCGTCTCAAACTCCACCATATTATCTCTTTCTCCATATAAGCCTCACATATAATGTCAGACAACAAATAAGTAATATAACTCTACTTATTTATGATTCTTACGTTTTTAAAAAAACTTCGCAGGAAAATTATTTTTTCAATCCTGCCTCCTTTTTGATTAATTCTGCCTTGTCTGTTTTCTCCCAAGTGAAATCTGGATCGTTTCTGCCAAAATGCCCATATGCAGCAGTTTTTGTAAAAATTGGTCTTCTCAGGTCAAGATGTTTCAGAATGTCACTAGGCGTAAGAGGAAAGAACTCCATAACAATTTTCTCTATCTCATCATCTGGGATTTTATTGGTTCCGAAACACTCTATATTGATTGAAACGGGCTCTGCAACACCTAGTGCATATGCTAGTTGAATCTCACATCTGTCTGCTATACTCGCAGCCACAATATTTTTAGCTATATATCGAGCGGCATAAGCGGCGCTTCGATCCACTTTCGTAGGATCTTTTCCAGAGAAGGCACCACCACCGTGTCTTCCTATACCACCATACGTATCAACTATGATTTTCCTACCAGTTAAACCAGCATCTGCATAGGGGCCACCCCTCACAAAAGCACCTGTAGGATTTACATGGAATGTGGTGTTCTTATCAATCCAATCTTTACAAATCGGTTTTATTATCTTTTCAATTACATCATTCCTTATTCTGTCATGCGATATTCCACCATCGTGTTGTGTCGACACAACAATTGTATCTGCTCTAAGTGGTTTACCGTTTTCATTATATTCAACAGAAACCTGGGCTTTACCATCAGGTCTTAAGTAGGAGATATCGCCATTTTTTCGGACATCTGATAATCTTTTTGTAAGTTTGTGAGCAAGTGAAATAGGTAGCGGCATGAGCTCCTTTGTTTCATTACATGCAAAACCATACATCATTCCTTGATCGCCAGCTCCCTGTTCTCTATGCAAACCTTTTCCCTTAGAAACCCCTTGAGAAATATCTGGGCTCTGCTCTGTAATCTGAACCCAAACAGAACATGTCTCCCATTCAATACCGTACTCAGACTTTGTATATCCTATATCCTTTATAGTATTCCTTACAACTTTTGGAATGTCGATGTAGCCTCCAGTTGTCATCTCACCAAAAACCATTACTCCGCCATTTTTTGTACCGGTCTCAATTGCAACCCGCGAATATTTATCCTGCCCCAATGCTTCATCGAGAATAGCATCTGATATCAAATCACACATTTTATCAGGGTGCCCTTCAGTTACTGACTCCGAGCTCATAATCATTCTTTTTTTCGACATTAACATACCCCCAGAAAGTTAACATTAAACTTCCAATAGCTATGAAAAAGTGGAAACTGAAACAAGGTTATTAACTTTTGTCCCCCCTCCACGACATGAATGTCGTGGCTTCCCCCCAGGGGGAGAAAACACCTTACGGTGTTTTGGTCTTAATCCTCCATGCGATTCATCCCACAACTTAAAAGTTGGGGATTTCTCGCTTGGATTTACGTTAAAAAAAACGAGGGTCGTGGAAAACAGATTTTGGCCACCGTTTTGAAAAAAATTGAACAAACCTCGCCATAACCAGTTGACCCAAGATGGCCAGAAAGGATGGGAAATCTCACAAGAAGTCGAAAGAAAATACACTCGCACACAAAAAAATATTAAAGAATAAGGGAGAACCTTATTCGTTTATTTTTCTAGTGATCCAAATATCCTCGGTCATCGTATCATAGACATTTTCGTCAGATATATCTCTAATTGGCTGTGTTTTATCGTAAAGAACGGTTCTTAATCTCTTGTTTTCATCCTTGGCATAATTTAAAATGGTGTTTTTCTTAAGTTGCCAGTAATGTGTACGCCACTCCCTACCATCATATAATGTTGTCTCTTCCCTTTCAGTGACAAGCATGCCTTCTTCTTCCAAGATGTAAAATAATTGTCTATCCTCTGGATCCAACACATTATCGATAACACGATCGTCAAATCCAAATATATCCAGTACGAATCCAGCATCTCTACGTGCTTCTTCTATGCCTACTCCAACCCTATTTGCTATTGCCCTTGACAAAGCATCCAATGTTATAATATTCATAATTTCTAAAACCTCTTCTCGCATCTTTTTTTCAAAATTTTAACTCAATATATTCTGTAGCTTATAGTATATATATTTTTCTATCATTTTGATGTTTGACTGCAAAAATAACCTTCAGAATTATAAATTATAAAAATGACATACAACAACCACCAAATTTCATAAGATTTATATATGCTAAAACGGTAGTAGTTGCCCAATGAAACAAGAAGATTACATCAAGGGACATCCTGGAGAATGGCTTTTACTTTTTAATGACGAAATCATCGATCATAGTGCCAATGTGGAAGATATGTTAAGATTAGCCGAAGAAAAATACCCAGCAGATAAATTTCCAGATGATGTTATAAAAATATCAAAAGTATTATCTGGCAATATTCGTTTACACTGATTTAATGTCAGATCAAAGATTCGTATTCGACTATTGTAGATACCCAGTCATTCCTGTAAAATTCTTTCACAAGGATAAGAAAACGCCGTTCATAGATGCTTTACTAGATTCGGGTGGAGATTTTATCGTTATACCTATGCCCATAGCAAAATATCTTAATCTGAAATTGAAAAAGGCTGGCTCTGTCGATACTGCAGGTGGTACAACATCATTATTTAAAGCGACACTAGACATGGTCATCGGCAAGGAAAGTAAAGCCGCTATTTACGAGAACAGCCAAATACACGTTTCTGCCAGAGATGACATACCTGTTCTATTGGGCAGACAGCCAATCTTTGAAGATTATGAAATAACCTTCAAGAAACAAAAAAATCAACTTATTTTGAAATCAGCGGAAACTGTGAAAAATATTAGACACATTTCTAGACAATAGGTTACCAAAGATGAATAAGATTACATCGTAATAATGTAAAAAATCATGACAATTACTATCTCAAAACCTAAGAACACAGCACATAACATATTTATATAGGGATTGGTATAGCGGGTAGGCTGTTTCAATAGCAATGTTAGATAGAGTGTAGTATATAACGAGTAGAGTATTGTATAGCTTGAGTCCCAGCCTATAATGGGCCTGTAGCTCAGCTAGGTAGAGCATCTGGCTTTTAACCAGGTGGTCAAGGGTTCGAACCCCTTCAGGCCCGCTTAAATCTTGAAATATAAGGAGGAGAAAACATACAATGGCTACGGAGAAAAAACATTTTAACATAATGAACCACAAGTTAGTCCCCTTTCATATGATTATTTCTGAGAAGGAAAGAGAGGAACTGCTTAAGAAATACAACATAGAACCTAATAGATTACCCAAAATTCTGGATACAGATCCTGTTTCGATTTATATTGGGGCAAAACCGGGACAAATTTTAAAGATTATTAGAGAAAGTCATACTGCAAAAGAAGCAGTCTCTTACAGGCTTGTAGTGGAAAGTAACAAATGATGGGTGTAGCGAATGAGAGAACTTGTTGATGCTTTTTATAAAAACCGTAGCATAGTAAATCACCAGATTGCATCGTATAATGATTTTTTGGAACATAGATTGCAAAACATTGTTGATAATGCTATAATTGGGCAAGAAGAAGAAATGGAAAAAGGGTTCATTTACCCGGAGATCGAAGGATACAAAATAAAATTTGGCAAGGTATCAATTGGAAAACCCGCGGTCAAAGAAGCAGATGGTACCATTAGAGAATTAACACCCATGGAAGCACGTCTGCGGGATTTAACCTACGAAGCCCCACTAACATTAGAGTTTATACCAGTTAAAGATGGGGTAGAATATGAACCAGAGGAAGTAAGAATAGGCGAACTTCCAATCATGATCAAATCAAGAGCTTGCAACCTAGCTAGACATACAATGGAAAAAAGGAAAGATCATGAGTTGTCAGATGAAGAGTACAAAAAAGAGTTGCAAAAAATGCAGGAAGATCCGCTGGATCCAGGTGGATATTTTATTAGTAACGGCACGGAGAGAGTGCTTATTACTGTTGAAGATCTTGCTCCAAACAGAGTACTTGTTGAAAAAACCAGGAGATATGGAAGATCTATAGAAGTTGCTAAGGTTTTCTCCCAAAAGGAAGGATATCGTGCTTTAACTGTTGTCGAGAAGAAAAAAGATGGCATGTTAATGGTATCACTTCCTACAACATACGGTCAGATACCATTGATGATATTATTGAGATCATTGGGCATGGAGAATGACGAGGAAATCGTTGATGTAATTAGCGTGGATCCTAAAATGGAGCCTTATGTTCTTGCCAACATCGAAGAATGCGCAAACGAGTATGGAATAACAACAAAAGAAGAGGCTATTGCATATCTTGGTAAAAGATTCGCCGGAGGACAGGCAAAAGAATACCGTGTCAGAAGAGTCGAAGCGCTGATGGATAAAAATCTTTTACCTCATCTTGGTAACGAATCAGAGGATCGGTTTACAAAGGCTATTTTCATGGCCCGTATGGGCATGGCTGTATTGGAACTAGCGTTGGATAAAAGAGAAGAAGATGACAAAGATCATTATGCAAACAAAAGGCTAAAACTTGCTGGAGATCTGATGGAAGATCTTTTCCGTGTTGCCTTTACAGCCCTATGCAAAGATTTGAAATACCAGATCGAAAGAATCCACGCAAAAGGAAAAGAAATAAAGATCAGTTCATCACTTCGTTCAGATGTTTTAAGTCAGCGGATTCATCATGCTCTTGCTACTGGTAATTGGGTCGGTGGGAGAGCAGGGATATCACAATTACTAGACCGTACGAGCAATCTAGCCGTACTGAGTCACCTAAGAAGAGTAACTTCCCCCCTTACGAGATCTCAACCACATTTTGAGGCTAGAGATTTGCATTCCACACAATGGGGCAGACTATGTCCAAATGAGACGCCTGAAGGGCCAAACTGTGGTCTTGTAAAAAATTTGGCACTCACTGTCGAAATCTCAGAAGGTTTTCGCGAAGAAGAAGTAGAAAGTATACTCAAAGACCTTGGCATTAAGGAAATTACCAAGAAATCTACGGGCACTAGAGTCTATCTCAACGGAGATCTAATAGGTATGCACGCCAATGGCAAAGAACTAGTACAAAAACTGAGAGAAAAACGCAGGAAGGGATTGCTCAGTAGCGAAGTAAACATCGCCTATTATGAAGAGGAAAACGATGTGATCGTAAACTGTGATTGCGGTAGACTCAGAAGGCCGTTGGCTGTTGTAGAAAAAGGTAAACTCCTGATATCTAAGAAAGATCTTGATGATCTGAAAGAAGGAAGGAAAAAATGGATTGATCTTACAAACGAAGGCATCGTAGAATATATAGATGCGGAAGAAGAGGAAAATACCTTAATCGCCTTGAAAGAAAAAGATATCACGCCTGATCACACTCACATGGAATTAGATCCTATGTGTATTCTTGGCATAGGTTCATCCCTAGTTCCCTATCCCGAACACAACTCTTCACCCAGGATTACCATGGGTGCAGGTATGGGAAAACAATCCCTTGGTTTCGGTGCTTCAAACTATAGAATAAGGCCCGATACCAGAGGTCATTTACTGCATTATCCAGAGGCGCAACTTGTCCAAACTCACCCTGTTAAATACATAAGATTTACAAGAAGACCAGCAGGGCAGAATTTCATAGTCGCAGTAGCATCGTTCAAAGGTTATAACATGGAAGATGCACTGGTGATGAGTAAAGCTGGCATAGAAAGAGGTCTTGCCAGAAGTACATTCTTCAGAACATATAGTAGCGAGGAAAAACGATATCCAGGCGGCCAAGAAGATCATTTTGAGATTCCTGATCCAGACTGTCGAGGCGTAAGAAGTGATGATACATATATTAATCTAGGCGAGGATGGTCTTATTTCACCCGAATGTGATGTTAAAGGCACAAATGTGCTAGTAGGAAAAACTTCACCACCTAGATTCCTTGAGGAACCTACAGACTTTCTGACACCTCAAAAAAGAAGAGAAACTTCTGTAACTGTTCAGCATGGTGAAGGTGGAACCGTTGACAAAGTTATGCTCTCAGAGTCAGTTAATGGTTCACGGATGGTTAAGATAAAGGTACGAGAACAGCGCATACCTGAATATGGCGATAAATTTGCATCTAAACATGGTCAGAAGGGAGTTATAGGATTAATAGTTCCTCAGGAGAACATGCCTTTTAATGAACAGGGAATGTCCCCTGATTTGATTATCAATCCACATGCAATCCCTAGCAGAATGACGGTTGGTCACGTGCTTGAAATGATAGGGGGAAAAGTAGGAGCCTTAGAAGGAAGAATCGTGGATGGCACAGCTTTTAGCGGGGAAACAGAAGAAGTATTAAGAAAAGCATTAGTAGAAAACGGGTTTAAACACAACGGCAAGGAACTCCTATATAACGGAGAGACAGGAAAAACATTGGAATGTGATATATTTGTAGGATGCATCTATTACCAAAAACTTCATCACATGGTAGCAGGCAAGATACATGCAAGATCCAGAGGGCCAGTCCAAATACTAACCAGACAACCTACAGAAGGTAGAGCCAGAGAAGGAGGGCTTAGGTTTGGGGAAATGGAGAGAGACTGCCTTATAGGACATGGAGCATCAATGGTTATAAAAGATAGGCTACTGGACGAATCAGATCTCACGATAAAATATGTATGTAGTACCTGTGGACATATAGCAATACACGATAGACATGGAGGATTACGATGTTCCATATGTGGAGATAAAGCAGATATCTATCCAATTGAGATGAGCTATGCATTCAAACTTTTGATAGACGAATTAAGATCGTTGATTATTGCACCAAGGCTAAAATTAGAATCGTTAGTATAGAATACTATATTTGTGTAGGGTTAAACATGGAAAGGGCAAGAAGTGTAACAAAAAAAATTGGGAAAATAGAATTTTCATTACTTTCACCAAATGAAATCAGAAAAATGAGCGCTACGAAAGTTATAACTGCTGACACATATGATGATGATGGATTCCCCATAGCAATGGGCCTGATGGATCCTCGTTTAGGGGTTATTGAACCAGGGTTGAGATGTAAAACATGCGGGCAAAGAGTAGGTAAAGACAAATGTCCCGGGCATTTTGGCCATATAGATCTAGCTATGCCAGTTATACACGTAGGACTCATAAAAACCATAAGAAATTGTCTACGTTCAACATGTAGAGAGTGCGGACACCTATTATTAACAGATAAACAAAGGGAAGAATATTTCAAAGAACTAAAAAGATATAATCAAGAAGGAAGAAATACAACCTATCTCCTAAAACAAGTTATAAAAGATTGTGTAAAAGCTGAAAAATGTACTCGCTGTGGTAGAGAAGTAGGTAAAATAGAGCTGGATAAACCAACCTCTCTGAGAGAAAACGGTAAAAAACTTACACCATCTGAGGTAAGAGAATGGTTGGAAAAAATACCCGATGAGGCACTCCCACTGCTAGACATAAACAAGAAATCAGCACGACCCGAATGGATGATACTTACAGTTTTACCGGTACCTTCAGTCGCAGTAAGACCTTCTGTGACATTACAATCAGGTGAACGATCAGAGGACGATCTCACCCATAAACTTGTAGATGTCATACGTATAAATCAACGATTACAGGAAAACAGAGATGCTGGTGCACCACAACTTATAGTCGAAGATCTTTGGGAACTATTGCAATATCATATCACAACCTATCTTGATAACCAGACTTCAGGTATACCTCCCGCACGTCATCGTTCTGGCAGACCTTTAAAAACCTTGGCGCAACGATTGAAAGGTAAAGAAGGTAGATTCAGAAGTAATCTTTCCGGGAAACGTGTTAACTTTTCTGCTCGTACTGTTATCTCCCCTGATCCCAATCTGAGTATAAATGAACTTGGCGTTCCAATTAGAATGGCTGAGGAGCTTACTGTTCCGGTCAAAGTTACCTCACACAACATCGACTGGTGTAAACAAATGATTAAACAAAAATACTTGGGTTCTGACGATCATGCTGAATATATTCCTGGTGTAAACTATGTTGTAAGAGAAACAGATGGGATGAGACGGCGTATTAAGGTTACAGAAAAAAACGCTGAGGATGTTGCCGAAAAACTGGAAATTGGCTCAAGTATCGAAAGGCAACTCATGAATGGAGATATTGCTCTCTTCAACCGTCAACCTTCGCTTCATCGTATGTCCATGATGGCCCATCGAGTCAAAGTGGTACCAGATAAGACATTCAGATTCAATTTATGCGTATGTCCACCATATAATGCAGATTTTGATGGGGATGAAATGAATCTCCATCTCATACAAGGCGAGGAAGCAAAAGCCGAAGCGGAAATCCTGATGAAAGTACAGGAAAATATTCTCTCCCCAAGGTTCGGTGGGGCAATTATTGGAGGTATACATGACCACATATCAGGATGTTTTCTACTAACACACAAAGATAGAAAAATACCGTTAGATGACGCATCACATATTTTAGCTGCAATCAATTATGATGGGAAGAACTTTAAAACCTTCACAGAAGATGGGAAAAAGTATATTAGTGGGAAGGACGTGTTCAGCACTTTACTTCCCAAGAGTCTTAATCTAGAGTATAAGGCTAAAGCTTGTTTTAATTGTGACACATGCCAAGCACCAAACTGCCCTCATAATGCATATGTGATCGTGAAAAATGGCGTACTGAAACAAGGAATAATAGATGAAAACGGCATCGGTGCGTTTAAAGGAAAAATCTTGGATAGGATAATACGAGATCATGGAATGGATGCAGGTAGGGAATTCATTGACAATTTTACAAAACTAGCTATAGCTTCTATAACACTTTTCGGTTTTACTACAAGCATAGATGACGAGGATATCCCAGATGAGGCGAAAAAGCAGATTGCGGAAGGAATAGGTAAAGCCCTGAAGAAAATCAGTGGCCTGGTAAAGGCTTATGAAGCAGGAGAACTAGAGTCACTTCCAGGACGAAGTCTAGAAGAAACCCTTGAAATGGAAATAATGAAGGTCACAGGTAAAACAAGAGACATGGCTGGTGAAATAGCAGGTAGCCATCTTGGAATGGACAATAGTGCTGTCATGATGGCTAAATCCGGTGCACGTGGATCTATGCTTAACCTTTCACAGATGTCTGGTTGTGTAGGACAGCAGGCAGTTAGGGGCGAAAGAATAAGCCGAGGTTATCAATATCGTACCCTCCCACATTTCAAGAGAGGTGATCTGGGAGCAAGTGCAAAAGGATTCGTAGCATCTTGCTATAAAAGCGGATTATCACCAACAGAATATTTCTTCCATTCAATGGGAGGTAGAGAAGGTTTAGTTGATACCGCAGTGCGTACATCAAGATCAGGATACATGCAAAGACGTTTAATTAACGCCTTAGAAGATGTTAAAGTAGAAAATGATGGTACTGTAAGACATGCCGGAGGACAGATAATACAATTCATCTATGGTGAAGATGGGATAGATCCTACTAGAAGCATGGGCGGAAATGCAGTAGATATTGATCGAATAATATCTGATGTGAAAGAGGGGGTCTAATCTTGCCTAAAAAAAGTGTTTCAGCTAAGGATAAAAAAGAAGAGAAAAAGACAAAAAAACAGGTTACGGAAAAACCTGATGAATCCCCCATCAAAAAAACTCCTAAGAGCAAAATAGAAAAAGAAGAAAAAAAGAAATCCTCTGAAACTAGTAAAAAAACGGTTAAAAAATCAGTAAAGAAAAAAGAAAAGAAAGTAAAAAAGAAAAGTACAGTAGAAGAAATTTCTGAGCGGAAAAAGGAAATCGTATTGCCCAAAAAGATAGAGGAATCTAAAGAACGTAGGGAAATAAGATCAGATATAAACAAGATTTTAAAAGATAAATCTCTTTCCCTATACATAATAGATGATATTATTACCAGAGTAACAGAGGATAAAAAATTAAAGACGAAACTCAAGGACATAATATCTAAAACATTGGCAGAATATGAAAAAAACTTCATTGATCCTGCTGAGGCTTGTGGTATAATAGGTGCACAGAGTATCGGCGAACCGGGAACCCAGATGACAATGAGAACATTTCACTATGCAGGTGTCGCTGAGATTAATGTTACTCTTGGATTGCCTCGCCTTATAGAAATTGTAGACGCCAGATCTATCCCATCTACGCCTATGATGAATATATATTTACTGGACGAATACAAATTAAGCGCCGACCTTGCTAAAGATGTTGCTAATCAAATAGAGATTACTAACCTAAATGACGTGGCAGATATAGAGGCAGATCTTACAAACCTGACTATTCTCATCAAGCCAGATACAAAAACAATGAAAAGGAAGGGATCTAAAATTGATGATCTGCTGGAATCCATCAAAAAGATCAAAAAAATAGATGCGAAAATAGAGAAAAAGAAAATCAAGATAACCTTGGACGAACCCAGCTATAAAAAACTCTTAAATGTCAATGAATCGCTAAAAGATCTCAAAGTTAAAGGAATCGATGGTATAAAACGTATCATTATTAGAAAAGAACCAGAAGAAGGTTACGTGATATATAGCGAGGGGAGTAACCTTGATAAGGTGTTAGAAATAGAAGGTGTTGACCCATATAGGACTACAACTAATGACATACAGGCCGTTGGAAGAGTGCTTGGTATAGAGGCTGCAAGGAACATCATAATACAAGAGGCATACAATACTCTGATGGAACAGGGTCTGAATGTAGATAAGAGACACATCATGCTTGTGTCAGATGTTATGACATCTAATGGTACTATAAAAGCAATAGGCAGACATGGAGTAAGTGGTGAGAAAAGTTCAGTGCTATCCAGAGCCGCATTTGAAATAACAGTGAATCATCTATTGGATGCTAGTAGACGTGGTGAATTAGATACGCTTGGTGGTGTGGCCGAAAATATTATTGTCGGGCAACCAGTTAATTTGGGAACTGGTGCGGTTGAACTTGTCATGAAAAGAAGTAAAAAGAAGGGAAAGTAAAATGGTTGATGTCGATAAAGTTTTAAAAAGCACGGTAAAAAAAGGAAAAGTGATGATAGGATCTAAACAGGTTAAAATGGTTATAAGTGATGGAACGGCAAAACTCATTGTCCTGGCTAAAAAT
>JAUWWG010000116.1 GCA_030616985.1 Thermoplasmatota archaeon | reverse complement strand
TTTCATTTTTTCTTCTTTGTTTTCACTTTAGCATCAATGGTTAACCCATCAATGCCCTCTTCCTTTACTTTGGTCCATGACGCTACAATCCAGGCAATTATCTGTTCAAAAAATTTACTCCCACGTTTGAAACCGATATATATCGCAATAGTACTCACTATGACTGTCCCAAGAGCGAATGCCATCCCATTTATAAGACTACCAATTGGATCTATCATCATCTATTCTCCTCTTAATTCATCCCTGATGTCTCTGAGTGCATCCCGAATTTCTTGATATACCTGTATTAATTCTACATGGTGTTTTTCTTCCATCTCTGCATTATTTTTTATAAGGTCAGTCTGCATTTGCTTTAATTGGTTTATTAGAGGTTCTATTATCGGCCCCAGCGTAGGATCAGCGATCATCTTTGCGATGTCCTCGGGAGCTATCTTTTCTAAATCAGGTAGTTTTTTTTCTTTTTCTCCATCCGTATTTTTTTCATTATTCATCTTTTTCTCTCCTCCTGAAATCTCATTTCTCTAAGTTTCTGTTTCACAAAAATATTTATCGGCCCAAGATCTGCAATATGTCGTCCATCTTCAAGCACCAACCTCGGTATTCTCCCCTCAAAACCAGTATTGGCAACATCAACATACTTCCATTCCAACGGCGTCTTCTGCAACAACATCTTCACCTGGACACAACCCACACAACTATCTGCACCCCATAGTTCGATCATTTATTTTCCTTCACAATCCATCCCTAATTCTATTTTTTTCATAGTAAGCATGCCATCAAAAAATCCTTCGAGATAAACTGCATCTTTTTTTTCTTTTATTAGAAGTTTTGATAGTTTATGAAATCCGGGCATCATTGCTTCAATTGCTTCGATTTTTAATAATTCCATATTTTTTTCATCTCCCATATATTCTCCTCCATATGTTTTACTTAAATTCTTGCCAAATTATCTTTTTCGGCTTAAATTTAACTGGTGGCGTCCATTTCTTTCGTCTTGATATCAGATTCGGATTTTTAATACCATACATGAATCCATCAGAGCATTCATGATAGATATATGGCCTCGTGTCATTAGAGTCATATTCGAAATTCTCTTTACACCGTGGACACATTATTTCTTCCATTTTCTATCTCTTGTCGCCGGCGTCAGCCTTCTAAGGGGATGGTTGATAAACTCCGAGATCGGAACCATCCATAGGCAAACGGCATTTCAAGAAGGGGTGAGGAACCGCCTTCATCTCTGCGAACTCATTTTCCCCATATCCTATGATTAAAATCCGGCTTTAGCCTCTAGCGAGAGCTTAGATATTTCTCCATTGACTTAGGATCTCTCACAAATTCTTTAACAGCCTCCTCACATTTTGTTCGCTCCTCACCTGTCAACCCAGTACATACCTGTTCGATTAAGTTGTCAGTCTTTGTCTCAAGCCCACTAGATGTTATTGGTTCTTCTGTTATTGGTTTTGGCTTAGCCGGTCTTGGCATTAGTTGCTCATAGTATTGTTCGATGTTGCGTTCACGTGCCTCGTAATCGGGTTTAGTAAGCTGCTCTGCAACAATGTTTCCCGTTATCTCAATTAGTTGCTGGATAATTCTTGCTTTGATCTGGTCCATAATATCACTATCTATAATTAGCTAACCTATTTAATATAATCTTTTCCACATTCCTATTCTTTAGTTCGCTTTCCCAAAATACTGCTAGTTTCCAACCATACTTTTTAAATACCATTTTTTATAGATCTTCAATAATAGCTTTTTTTATTTTCTCCACTTGATTGTTTAACCAAATTATGCCACTTGGCTGATGGGTGTTTATGATCATGCTATGTAAGTCTTGGTGATCTTTATACAGCCATTCCAGGATACGATCTGTATTGATCTCATTTTTGTATTCTTCTAAAAGACCGCCGAAGCGACCTTTGAGATTATGACCTGCTTGTTTCATTTCCCCTGGTGTTATTATCCATAAGTCCTGATTGGTTACTATAGCTTTATGTACTTCTGCAGGCGTCCTACCTTTTATCTTCTCATTTAGAAAGCCTCTTGTGATCTCCAAGCCGATCTGTACTCCTACTTCTTGACCAAGTTTTTTTAGAAAAGCAAATAGTTCAACCATTTTTAGGCCTCAAATTCAAAGTAGTTTTTTAGCAATTCTAGTCCAGCCTTCATATATTCCTTTGCTTCTTCTGGATGAACTGTTATTAAATGAAATGTGGCGGTTTGTCCCAATAGATAGGCTTCACTGGCATCTGTTAGCTCTATCTCTTCCCCGCATAACTTACATTTAACCTTCATCCTGTTTTTACCTCTGGAGGTTTCACTGCTGGTGGTTTTGAAGGTTTTGGTTCTCTAATCTCTTCACCATCTACACCTTTGACGCTAACCGCAGGGTGTGTGCCTTTTCTATCTCGTGCTTGAATCATAGCATAGAGGAGATATGGTTCATCAGCAGGATTATAGCGAATCATTACTATGCCTCTGCCTTTACTATCCTTACCTCTAAACCTTACTTTTATCGTCATTATTACTCCTTCAAACATTTATTGCAAATACCAATATATTTCTGTCCAGGCAAATCTATGATTAGGAATTTACCTGATTTTCGTATTTTACAGATAACGCATAGCTGATCATGACCTTCTATTATGTAATATGCATTTAGCTTCATTTTTCGTACTCTGGATGTACCTCTTATTTAAATTTGATTCGTATCCTCTCGCCTTCTACCTCAATTGTATCAAGCCTTTGTATGACTTCTTCCGCTATTGATGTGATTGCTGCCACTATAATGCTGTTGATATTTAGTTGGTTCATCTGTGCACAGATCATTTTTTTGGCTTTCTCCATATGGAATATTTTTTCGGCTTTCTCCGAGTCTTCATCGGTTAGCTCTACTCTCTCCCCTTTTTTTATTACTTTTTTAAATTCTGCTTTCTGCATTTCTCTTGGTATGTTTTCTTTAGTTGTCTCCACATTTCCCTCTTTTTTAATTTCTTTTTTATCTTTATTTTCATCTAACATTATTTAATCACCTTAGATTGTTTCTTAATACCTAACACATACTCAGGATGTACCTCATCTATGTGTAATCCCACTCCTACTTTGCTTTTACATTTCTTCCCACAACCCGCTATAGGACAAATATTAGATGTTATCTTAGGCCTGGGTTTTTTCTCTACTAGTTTTCCTTCTTTTTTTAGTAGTTCTTCAAGATATTTTACGCCTTCACCGACGGCAAGGTTCTCCGCTATCTTTTTAATATCTGTCGTTGGTTCAGATGGTTCTAACGGTGTTATTCTCCCCGCTTTTGCGTCCTCCATAGATCTCTGTATTCTTTCTTTTTCTTTTGGGGTAAACTCTTCTTCTGGTTTTACATGCACCGGTTTCTCTGGTGTTTCTACTGGTAATGTTTTATGTGCTGCTACTGGTGCTGGCGTGGGTGGTGGTAGTGTTTCATCTGGTGGTCTTTCAACTGTGTACTGTCTCCCACATTGTGAACATTGTATCATATTTTCTGTGATAGGAGATGTTATTGCTGCTCCGCATCCTGGACAGGCGACCTGTATTACGGTTCCTGTCTGATCTGCTATCCCTTTCGTTGGTGTACCTGTAATCGCTCCTGACTCTGTAAGAGTACGTGCGAGTATCTGCCCTACCTGACTGGTTGCGCTTCTTGCTATTTTCGCAAATTCATCCCGGGATTTTGATTTGTCATCTAGTTTACGTTCTTCTAACCGGTACTGGTCTTTTGCTTTAAGGTAGTCCAAATCATCTTTGGTAAGTCCCACCTGGAACTTTGATGTCTCATCTCTTACTATTCGTTGTACGTCCTCTGTTGTTATTTTTTTGCTGCGTGCATCAAACAGGTTCTCTACCATCTGCATTACTTCTTCTTTACTCGGCGGTGATCCATGTGGATTCTTCACCTCTTTCACTCCCTGAGACTGAATCAACAACGGAATAGTCTCCGGTCTGACTTTTACTGTTTTGGTATTATTACCCTCACCTATGACCCACTCAACGAGCCCATCCCCGTTATGGGCTTTTAGTTCACTTTCACGTTGTCTGCGCTCTTCATCTTGTCGTTTACGCTCCGCTTTACGTTCTTCCCTCTCTTCTTCCGCTTTTTTCTCTTCCAGTTGAAAACGCTTCCAAGCAAGCATTTGCTCAGGAGTGACGGATAAACTTACGCCATCAACAATCAATGTATGTTTTTCTTCTCCATCTTCTTCTTTCCCCCCACCCATCTCTTTTTCCATCTCTGCGATTGCTTTGGCATCCATCTTATCCTCAAGGCGTTCAGCTTTTTGAACTCTATACTTTTTAAAAACTTCTTTAACCGGATCAACAGATGTTTTTTCCTTCTCCTTCTCTTCATCTTCCTCTGTTTTCTTCTCCTCAGCTTTCTTCTTTTCTTCTTTTTTCTCTGGATCGAGGACATCCTCTATATCAGGGATGTCCATATGCGATGCCCAGTTCCCCACAATAAGATTTCGTAAATGAACTGGTATATCAGCAAGACGGAGTGCTTCCATGAGGGTCTCTACGCTTTCCCGTTTATTACCCAAATGCCTGCTTACCATCCTCACAATAGCTTTTCTTTTCCTAGTCGGTGTCGCCTCCGCAATTATTCTACCTAATGTCTCTTGCTCATCGAGATATTCTTCTGGTAATTCCGCTTCAGTGGGTTCAAGGGATTTTTTTGAATGTACCGACATGTGCCCTGTAAGAGCTCTTGGTGTGTCAAATGGTTTACTACAGATCTCGCAGACATAGTTCTTTGGTGCCGTAGCAGGCATCTCCGTAGGTACCTTAGAGGTCTTATTAGCAGGTACCTTAGAGGTCTTAGCCTCGGGTTGTGTCCAGCCTTCCTTTAGTAGATCTTTTTTAACTTCAGGGGGGATCTCATCTTCAGCCATTAACTGTCCTCCATTTTCTTTTTTTCAATGACGTCGTTATCCGCCTCCAGCCGCCTAACTTTTTCAACTAATTCCTCGTAGCTGGGGCTTGACACTGTTTTTTGCTCTTGCGCCTTGGTCTGCTCAGTCAACTCCTGTAACGTCCGGTAGGTACTAAAAATAACGTTGCCGATGAAGGCGGACCCCTTCATTACATGCATCATACGATCTGTATCCTTCAACGAGTCATCTGTAAACCCCTTATGAAGTGAAGCGATACTTGATCCAACTGCTACCCCTGTAGACGTACTAAGCTTTACCAGATCTTCAAGGTTTGCCAAAGCATTCAGTGGGTTAGAGGGTAGCTGTATCATGCCCGCTCCTCGTACAGCCAGGGATTTATCTGGCTTAATGTCTTTACAATATTTCATAACAGTCGTCTGAGAGTGCTCGGTTTCTTTTGCTATCTTGGCATAGCTCAAACCCGTCTCTCTAAGCTGCCTCATCATCCTAATTTCTTCTTGCCGCATATTGTATCACCAGAGTTGATATTGTTTTACATCAAAATATTGTTCTAGTATGCCAAATATGGTATTTAACTTTTGCTGAATTTCGTTCCGCACATCTGGCACACTCCAAATCCTCTTTTTTTGTATGCCTCGCAAGCTTCACACATTTTTAATCTATACCATCCTCACGTACTCTTTACAATAGTGCTTACTAATGTTTTATATGGACATCTTTTATCTTTAAAGCAAGCGATAACTGTTGCCTCTTTAATATTCCTCATAATTCTCTTTACATATTGTCTAAGTTCATAGTTGACTTCGCACTCTTCCATTTTTACCCATGGTCCCCCATTTATAAAACAATATTCTGCGATACGCCTAATTATATCATCATAATCAGAAACCATTAATTTTTTTAGTAAATTGTGTAACCTAAGATAAGGCATTAACTCATTATCAGTTACATCGGTTGATCTTTTTTTATCTATGGTTGTTAGTATTCGTTTAGCAATTCTATTTACTCGTTTGAGAAAAAGACATTCTTCACCAGATTTTGAACAACACCTATAATATACCCGTACCCCATGTTTATAACGTTTAACATCAAATCTATGATTTTCGATTTCTCTATATGGTTTAATACCCCGCTCCATCAGGGTACAAGTTTCGTTGTGACAATGTGAGTGGTCGATACTGGTACGAAATGGACATCCTCCCCAATTTTCACTTGGAATTGCCTCTGTTTCTATAAGCAAACCATTCAACTTCACTTTATACGTCGCATATAATTCTTCAGCAGATCTCATTTAATTTTCCTCAGCGGTTCTATCACGATGTCATCAGATTTTGTATACATCAAAGGTTGCACATTTCTTTTCTGTTTCTCTTTGAACTCTGCCAATACCTTCAGAATGAGATCAGGATGTCTCTTTATACTTTCTTCAAAATCTTTATCTTCCTGGGTTATATGGCGGATAAGGTCAAAACCGAATTTTTCATCAAATTTTTCCCCTGAGCGTTCATCTATCAAATATCCCCAAGTATGCCCTGGAACAGCTTCTCCGATTGGTTGGTTGCTGTCTATTTCCCATGCTTGCTTACAATCTATACAATATACTTCTCTTCGTTTTTCCATATCCACTCCTAATTTATTAGTCTCTTGGAATATAACCTGATAACCAACTCCAAGCTCCATCTTCATCTTCATAATCTGGTTCTATCATTTTTATTCACCTTTTTAATTTAATAGTATGCTGGAACTTCCGTGTCAATGATAAGTGAAAGACAATAACCGTCTGGTGTTTTCGCAGGACAATTTTCAGCTTCTTTATCATCACACCAACAACCATTCTCAGCACTTTTTCTCCAAAATTCACATTTTGCCTTTTTTAATGCCATGATTTAGATAGCTCCTTTTTTGAAACAATCATCTGAATCGGGGCATGACTCGCATTCATCATTGCCATCATCATAATATCCGAAACAATCTTTTATTTTCATTTTTCCTCCAAAGACCGGGGATCTAATTTATTTTTCTGTTCTTAGTAGTAATGCCCACCGTATTAAATCTAACCCGTCTGATAAATCTGGTATTCCCTCTTTTTTCATTTTATTTCCTCCTTAATCGCACCATAAGTGGTTGTAATTTTTTCATTTCTTCCTCTATTTTTGACAATGTTTCTGTATGGTCATCTGCTAGTTGATCCAATGTTTTCATGCCCTCCCCAAAAGATT
>JAUWWG010000020.1 GCA_030616985.1 Thermoplasmatota archaeon | reverse complement strand
GGGATTACACACCCTCTTTCGTGCCTATCGCAAAACCGAATGGATTTTTGCCGGCTTTGTGTAATAAAATAAACCACGCTTTTAAGAAAGTCAGCAGATTAAGATAACAATTCTTAAATAAACCTGTTGAATTTGGTTTTTAGTGAAATCATGGACCGAATTGGTAATTACCGTATAAAACCGTTTACAAAGCATCGTCAGAATGTTGTATTAGTCGCAAAGGAAGGATGGCGTAATCATAGCGTTCATGTATTTGTTGAAGTAGATGTTACTGATACTCGTAAAAATATTCGTGAAATTTTTGAAAAAACTGGGGAGAAATATTCTTTTACAGGTTTGATTTGTAAATGCGTTGCTCAAACACTATGTGAACATAAGGATTTGAATGCTTATAGACTTGGCAGGCGAAAAATTGTTGTTTTTGACGATGTAGATATATTCAGTCCAGTTGAGAGAATAGTTAATGGTGAACCTAGGACATTAGGCTATATGTTAAGAAAAGCAAATGAAAAGACAATTAGTGAAATTACGAAAGAACTCCGAGCTGTACAAAAAGAAGAAGTGGATGAGTCAATGTCTGTTCTTGGTAAAAATCTCACTAGTTTTGAAAAATTTGCATTGAAATCTCCATTGTTTCTAAAAAAACTGGTCCTTATAATGTTTAGACGAAATGGTTTGATGAAAAAGAAACATTTCGGAACAACTAGTGTTACGGCAATTGGTATGAAAGGAAAAATCACGGGTGGTGCCATACCTATGGGTGCTTCAACATCTATTTTTGTTGTAGTTGGTGGAATAACAAAAAAACCTGGAGTCATAAACGATGAAATTACAATCCGTGAATATCTTCATTTAACAATTACCGCTGATCATGATATTGTTGACGGTGGACCTCTAGCACGATTTGTTGAGAGATTAACAGAACTAATTGAAAATGCATACGGAATACATGATTGAGGAAAGGGGGAAATATTTACACAAAGCAGCTTTTGCCACAATGGTTAAAAATGGAGTGATTATTAGACTGTCACTAACTAAGGGTGAGATATAAATATTTGAAATATACTATATTTATATGGTAAATATATTCATGGTTATTGGTATCGTGACACACTATAACATGATATTAAGATGGAGATAGTTAGATGATAAACACTTTACCAAGTAGTATATTCCATCTATCTGATGTTATGCCCCAAATAAACCCAGGCCAAATAAAATAAAATATGCTCTTTCGGTCCTGCTTCTTCCTGCGTTATCATAAACTATGATTTTTAAAATACTAAACGTTCCAAAGTTTTTCCTACTTATGGTACAAGTGTACGGATACTGGTTATCGATACATACTAGATCATCATCAAGGTAGAACTCAGCTCTGTTTATTCCTGATACGTTATCATATATCTCAAACTTTGATATTAATGGGCCTACAATAACCGTCGTTGAAAGCTCTTGTGCTATTTTTACATTTGAGATGTATAATCCCCCTTCCTCTGGTTTTATTATTCTGAGAACTGGATCAGATTTGTCAATTTTGAAATTAATAGATTTTTCCGTTTCGACATTTCCAGAACGATCCACTGAGTAATATGACAGAGTATGCTCACCTTCGCCTGTCTTGCCAAAAAAGAAGATTGGATTATTGTATATTCTGTAACCTTGACTATCTAGATTGTACATAGTGTAATCCACTCCTGAAAAGGAGTCAGAGGCCTTCAGCCTTAAACCAACGCTACTGGTATACCATCCATTATCTCCCATGGTTCCATATAATAATGAATGGTTTGTTGTTGGGGGTACTTCGTCACCGATGTATATGTTCCTTGAGACCATATCCACATTACCCGATACATCGGTAATAGTTAGTGTAACTGGATATGTTCCAATGCTAGAATATGATTTAACAGGATCTTTCTCTGTAGATATTGTTTTATCTCCAAAATCCCACCGCCATGAGTTTATTCCCCCTATAAGAACTCTTGAAGTATCGGTGAATTGAATGATGTCATTACTTCCTGGATTGGATGGCGTAAAAGCAAAGCTTGCGACTGGCGTAGCATTGTATTTTACCCAAGTGATTTGAACATTATCTATATTCAAACTGCCATATTCTATGTTGAAAAAACCATTGTAACCCCAATCTGTTCCCCAACTATTTTTCACTATCCAATATCCACCGTTGCCAATGGATGGATCGTCTTTATATCCTACAATAGTGACTGCATGATTTGCACTATCATGTGGGTGATAAGAATAATAATCGTCAGGATTGTGGTGGGTATTTCCCCAATGGGCAAAGTCCCCATTAGCATAAAAATAAGTAACTACAGGGCCGTCATTTATTAACTGAGATTTAATCGTGTCTATATCGTCTGGGTAAGTAGGATTCCAACAGCCATAATCCAAGATGAGAATTAGCTTGCTTTCCCAGTCTGGACATTTATTGGAACATGACATGGAATCATCTGCTTCATACGGAAAACAATCTTCTGGTATGATTCCGTTACAATAGTTTCCATATTTCTCCTCATTTTTTATGTATTTGAATGCTGAATATGAATTCCCTCCGCCACAACTTCCTGATGCGGACAGGCACGATAGGATGTATTGTTCAGAAAGATCTACATCAAGATCAGGAGTATCCCACGCGATGTTGATGATACACTCAAGACAACTTACAGCACCAAAAGCCCAGCAGCTTCCACAAGGGCCTTGGTTTCGTGCTGGTGTCGTCCAGTCTCGATCGTTATGGGTCATCCAATTGAATTCAGATGGGCAGTCCGAAAATGTATTTGGTTTAGGCGATAGTTCATCTTCTGGTGATAATGGGAGGTAATCCATTACATAACAAGGCGGATATCCCACATCTTCAAACATGTTCTTGTCACAGGTAATACATTCATTCATTGACTCTATGTTATCTATGTTTTTTATCTCATTACTTGTAACGGAAACAGTTGTCCCAATCAGTAGAAGTATTACCCCTATAATCAGAATTTTTTTCACCTGATCTTTTTTCATTTTCCTGATCATCCTTGTTACTCTGTCGTTTCAATAATATGCAATCACGTCATACCTTTTATTTTTTGTTAATATATTTACATCAAAAGATGAATCGATATCCCTATTATTTAAAATCTAGGATTAATGAACGCAAGACTACTATCACATCCATGCATCAAGACCCTTTTGTTCTGTTGATGCCATATCTGACAGTCCAAATGCCCCCTGGATATAGTTTTCAATCATTTTTTTGTACCACTTTAGATCAATCTCTGCCGTATCTTTTAGGAGGTCAATAGGATACATATAATCAATAGGTTTTACACCACTTTTCGATGGTTTTGTAATGCCTGGGAGTGGTTTTTTTGTCACTACAAAGTTTATTTTTACACGACTTTTTATTGGATATCCAAGAAGATCCTCTAATGCTTTAGAACGTTTTGCAAAAGTAGAATCCGACCCATCTTGATTTACTTTATATCTTTTTGCAGGTTGAACGGATTGTACAAGTGTTAAATCGCTTAAATCAACTTTTGATAAATCCAGTGTTGATACTATCTCTTTTGTGTTATTTCGTATACTATTCTTTATTGCTTTTCTCGCCTCTTCTTCATCTGTCCAGCTTGGTTTTTCCTTAAGTACATTCATCATAATGGTTTTAAGTACCTTCCTTGCAATATTTGCTTTATCGGATCCCTTGAAGTTATTTCCCTTTGTAGTTAGCTCAATTTTTCCGTTTTTATTATCAAAAATGAGGTAGTTTTTATGTTTTACAAATATCATCCCATCATGGATTTCCGGTTCTAATTCAAAATCTGGATAATTCAGTTCGTTTTGCCATTTGATATTGCACTGCCCTATAGCAGATATGACCTCTTCTGGTTTAGTGAGCCAATTTTCTTCATCATCGTTAATGGTTATACCCAATGCTTTTGAAAATTCAGGTAGGTTTCCTGCTGAACGAGAGCACCCTATATAAAGCCCGTCTGTATCAGCATAAACTACACGTACGCCTCTTTTTTCAAGATATTCTAGGGAATCAGCAAGTATCATCTGACCTTTTGTAGTAATCGTAGCAGCACCCCATAGATTGAATTGTCTACCTGAAACACCAGGTGCTGAAAGGATGCCATGGGTGCCAGCATTACGAGCTCCCTTTATGCTTTGATACATCATTTTCAGACGCTTCAGTTCTTCCTTGTTGCCCGTTTCTGTTACTTCCTTGAGTTCCTTTTTTGTCTTGGCAATCATGCTCATAATACCCGTCATAGCACAATTGACGACACCAGGTCTTTTGTCTATTTTTACACCTAGCATGAATCCCTTATCTGCAAACGAATCCTCATCTGTGATTTTTCTCCACTGAATATCTCTGCTGTTGAGAAGCCGATCTGGTACTTTTTTTAGCCATATCCATGCATCGGTTTGCTCTGCTTTGGATGCCAACTGTACAGTATCCGCTCCAATATTCATGGCTTTTAGAATTGTTGGATACATCGCACCGACATCTGCTACTACGACGTACCACCATGGGATAAAATGAGAATTTGCGTCTTTATCAGGTTTTATGGTCATACCGCCAGGCATATGATAATTCAATCGTTCATCAGGATCTTTTGCCCTTTCATTGTAAATGACATAAGGATCTTCCATCCATCTAGGCATTTCATCTCCATATTTTACAACTCGGACGAATTCTTTAGACAGTTGTTCTTTTGTTTTTTTTGCCTTTCTTGCTATTTCTTCACTTGTGCCACAGTCTTTAAAATCTCGTAATAAGATTTGTGAAATAGACATGACTCTACAGATGGGTGGCATTATTTTCTTTTGCACTGCACCCCTGATGAGAGACATATGGTCCCACATGTTAACTGCGCCAGAAGAAAGAAGCATGTCAAAAGACATTCCTGTGGTAAATGCGAGAGGTAATGCCTGTTGGATAAGATTCAGTGTTACGCCTAACTGCTCTTGAACATCATGTTTGTTGTATTTCAGTGTCCTGTCATCTAGTTTTATCTGAGTATGAGCAAGAATTAGACGATCCTTTATATGTATGCCAAGGAATGGTGCGACTGCTTTCAAGCTAAACTCATTTAAAAATGAATAGAATTTTCTTACCCCTAGATATGTGTCGAGATTGCAGGGATAAAATTGTACTGCTTCTGATTGGGTGCCAAAATGAAACGATTTATCCACTCTGCTATACTTTCGTACAAAACTTTGAAATGTTTTTTTCTGTTCATCTGACAAGTTCCCCTGATAATTCTTTAGAATCCAGTTTAACCTATTATAAATCTGAAGATTATCAAAACCTGCGATGTTATGTCCAGAAATGATGTCATAGCTCATTGTCATTTTACAGAATGAATGAAGATTTTCTATCTCCTCGTCAACATTCCTTGAAACAACTTGTTTCACATCCATATCTTCCCAGTTGGTGGGGCAGTCTATAATATCAAAACTGAATTCTTCTGTTTCTAAATTTTTTTCAGATTCAAAAATGATATCAAAATCTGAGTGACCTATCATATCTATAGGGACGTTGATTTTCCCTGATTCATACTGCGTGGTTTCAATATCGTAAACTAAGACTTTGAGTTTCTTTTTCTCACCATTTGTATCAAAAATCCATGTTTTCCCATCGGCTTCAAGATCAACAAGGGCTCTTTGTTGATATGGTATGTCGTGTTCAGCAGTATAAAAACCATAGTTGAAAAAGAGATGATCCGTTACTTCAGGGACAAAATATGATTTTTTGGTATAAACCTTGAAAATCTTTCTATTTTCGTTGAAATCCCTGAAACTTCTATAGTCCTCAATTTCGCCTATTCTTTCTATTTTTGAAAGAATATTTTCTTCTGATGTATTCTCCTCTAATTTTTTCAAAAGATCTTTCCTAGCAGATTCGATGTTTCTTTCCTTCGGGCAAAAAGCCAAGAAATACGGCTGATGGCAATCAGAGATTCTTTTCGGTGCTTTTCCATGTAGATAAAGGTACTCTGGTGAAATGCCAAGTAACATATCGTTCATAATTGTTTAGTCCCCCACGCGATTATATATCCCTCAATACATTGTCCATACTTAAATTATTAGAATTAATCTTATATTTGGTTAACATATTTCTTCTATCTAGTTTTTATGACTACGCAAATAGTGTATTCAAAAGAGTTTCTTAAACACGACAATGCTTCCCATCCTGAAAATGCACAAAGATTGGTTGTAATGATGAATGAAATAAAAAAAGCACCTTTTTACAAAGAATTAGAATTTGTTGAACCAGATCTTTTATCCGAAGAGATGCTCCATGGCATACATTCAGATGAGATGATTCAGCAAATCAAGGAGATGAGTTCTTATGGTGAATCTTGGGTGGATATGGATACATATGTCTGTAAATCAGATTATGAAACTGCAAGGCTTGCAGCAGGCGGTGTATTACAAGTAGGTAATGATGTACTTGAAGGTAAAGCAGATAATGCGTTTTCATTAGTAAGACCACCCGGTCATCATGCGACAGGTAATAGATCCATGGGTTTTTGTCTTTTTAATAATGCAGCGATAGCAGCAAATGAAATCTCAAAAAAAGGAAAACGGGTATTGATCTTTGATTTAGACGTCCATCATGGAAATGGAACACAAGATATTTTTTATGGTCGAAAGGACGTTTTATATCAATCATTTCATTTGTCTCCACATTATCCTGGAACTGGAGATATTAAAGAAATAGGAGTAGGAGTCGGAAAAGGATATACCATAAATGCACCTCTTTCTCATGGAAATGGTGAGGTTGCCGTATCAAAGCTACTAGATGAGATTTTTATGCCAATCACTCGTAAGTTCAAACCGGATATAATACTAGTTTCTTCAGGTTTCGATTCCCATCATTTGGATCTACTGGGTGGACTGAAATTATCATCCAATTTCTTTGGGGAGATGATCTCCAGACTCCAAGATGTTCAGCCTAAAATCGTTTGTACATTGGAAGGGGGATATAATCTGGACTGGATAGGAAAATGTTTACTCTCTCAAATTGGACAAATGATGTATCATCCTGTGAAATTTGATGATCCTGTACGAGAAGATACGGATGTAGAAAAGATTATAGAAAAAATTAGAAATGAAATGGAAAAATATTGGAAAATATAAGAATTTAGTCGAAGATCATTCCCATGCCTGAAGCCGCAGAATCTTCCTGCTCCTCAATTTTTTTGTTGATTTTTTCAGCCTTTTTTTTACCTAGTTTTTTAAATTTTAACTCTTTGGCTAGTTCCTCAGCCTTCTTTAAACCTTCTTTGTTTCCCTCAATTTTAACATAGAAGACATTTTCTTTTATGTCTAAGGAGCTTGAGTCTCTAGTGAGTATGCTTTGTCTACTTACAAGATCATCCCTAATCATTTTGTCGATTTCGCCTACATTTTCAGACTTGACTTCAAAGATAATGTATGTCACTTTTAATCACCTTTACCTTGCGATGTAATAAAATGCCATATATAAAACTAATCTATCTTCAAAATCCTTCCGTTTTCGTCAATTTCCTTCTTTCTTATTCTCGATGAACTTATAGGTGCTCCATCATTTGCTAAAACAAAAGGAATTTGTACTATTTTCAAGGGTTTTTTCCCGTTTTGTCTACGTTTATTGTTTATCTCCTCTGCAGTACATTTTGTTTCAGGGGATATAACAATGGCATCAAACTCGCCTCTTATTGATGGGCCATATTTATCTTTAATTGGTTTTATTGTAGCACGATCGATATATCCTTTTTTCAAGAGATATTGCTCGATGGTTTTCTTTCTCTCTTCAAATGATTTTATGTTTCCTTTAGTTTTTGGTATTTCTCCTGTTGTGATTCCTATAAAAATAGATCCTTGCTTTCCTGCAGTTTGGAATGCTTTGTTGATTAGTAGTTCATGCCCTTTATGCAATGTATCAAATGTTCCGCCTATACAAACTTTCATACGATAGACGTATTTGCTCTATTCTTAAAAAATAGTGTGATTGATTCTTGTTTTTTCTGGATTTAATTGCAGGTCATGAGAAAACTATAAATTCTATGATAGTATTTGTCGTTGAGAGGATGGGAAAATGCGATTGAGATCTCTAGCAGTAATAATATTATGTTTTTTGATTACGAGTAGTTTTGTAGTTATGTTTTTTGATGATGGATGTAAGGCCAGTGGAAACGAAATCTATGTCGATGATTCTTTTCACATAAATCGAGATGGCAGTGCAGAACATCCATATTATGACATTCAGGAAGCTATAGACTTGGCAGACGAAGGAGATATCATCTATGTTTTCGGTGGGACATACAATGAAACTCTGTCCATAAACAAAAAAATTACTATTATCGGGAGTATTGATGATGGAAACACCCTCGTAGAGTATAACTCGGATCATAAATATACTGTGGAGATAACCGCAGATTATGTGACTTTGGAAGGTCTTGACATAAGCGACAGTGGAAATAATATTATTTCAGATATTAAAGGGGCTCTTGTACATGTTACGTCCGATAATGTTATTATCCAGAGAAACAACATTACTCACTGCCAAAATGGGTGGGGCATATATCTAGATTCCTCCAACGGTCATGTTATTGGTAGTAATTTTATTAATAATGCTAAAGTGGGAGTTTACTTGTCTTCTGCAAACACTAATGATATGGTCAACAATGTTATTTCAAAATGTAGTGGTGCTGCGGTTGAAATGAAGTATTCAAGCAACAATAGATTATACAATAACTGCATCAATGAAAGTTTTTATGGGATATATGCGAGAAAGTGCAGTAACATTAACGTCAGTGGTAATATCATATGTGACAATACTCAACAGGGTATTGGATTATATCAAAATAATGATGATGTCATCGTGAATAATACTATTATTGACAACCATGTTTATGGTATTAATTTAAATTCTTTTAATAGTAAGGTTGCTAGGAATGAGATAGATAATAGCCAAGTTGGTATAAATCTAGATCAATCTAGCTGTGAAATATATGGTAATTTTATAAACAATTCCATGTCGATGGGCATTTTAACATCTTATGTAAGTGAAGACAACATTATTTATCTAAATCATTTTAATGATAATGATATAAATGCTAAAGAAAATGGTAACAATCAATGGTATTATGAAAATCAGGGGAATTATTGGGATGATTATAAAGAAATAGACCGGAACCTTGATGGCATAGGTGATACTCCTTATGCGATTAATGGGGGAGGTCAAGATAAATATCCTCTGGGTATTTTCTTAAAACCACCATCTAAGCCTTCCAACCCATCTCCCGAAGATGGTAAGGAGAAAGTTGGTTTAACCATTACCTTAAAGGTAAAAGTTTCTGATCCTGATGGTGATCTGATGCGAGTATCTTTCTATGATGCATCTGATGATAGTCTAAAACGTGCTAATAAAAATGTATTTAGTGGAAGTACAACATCATGTTCTTTTACTTTACCTTTTGATACTACGTTTGCATGGTATGTTGAAGTTAATGATAGTAAGCTAGAAAATAGGTCGGATATCTGGTTTTTTGTTACCAAGCAGCGCCCTCCAGAAAATGAAAAACCGGTTGCTGATACTGGTGGGCCTTATGCTGCAGATATGAATCAGGCCATACTATTTGATGCTTCTGATAGTTATGATCCTGATGGAAATATCGATTTTTATAGGTGGAATTTTGGAGATGGAACTAGTGAAATTCTAGCTGAATCGATCTTACATAGTTATTCTGACCCTGGTATTTACGATGTGACACTTACTATTATAGATAATAATGGAACAAGTGATATGGAAAACACTACTGCTATAATATCGGCAGATCTTGTAAATCAACCACCTACTGCCAACTCAGGCGGCCCATATTCGTGCAATGCTGGCGAATCAATCGTCTTAGATGGATCTAATAGTTCTGATTCCGATGGTACTATAACGAATTATACTTGGGAATTTGGAGATGGACTGGTGGGATATGGTGAGGTAACGACACATGATTATTCAAAATCTGGATCATATCTAATTAACTTAACAGTGACTGACAACAAAGATGATGTGCATACAGAGACAACAGGCGTCATTGTCAAAGAACTGCCTGATGACACCCCTGGTTTTGAGCTTATTTTCATTATTTTTTCAGCAGTAATCGTTCTAATGTGGCGCAGAAATAAAAAACAATAAGGAAGTTTAAATAGATTTTCTTATCTTTCTGTTTTTATTGTAAATCTGTTTAAGTGAGTGTGGTGAAAAGTACGGATTGTCGCCATTTATCGACGTAAATAATGCAGATTAAATATCTGTGGCATATAGGAAATTACATCTGTTGTTATACATATGTTATACAATTGTTATACAAAAATTATTCACGATTTTGTCCTAGTAATTTCATTTTTATGCGGGTCAACAGTGGTGTTTTTGCAGCGGCTATGACTGTCTGAGCCCGTAATTGATCTTGTAAAAATAGTTTATCGTCTTTTAAATCACATACATTTTGTTCTAGTCTGCCTATGTTGTCATTCAGATGTTTTACCTCCTGTTTTAGTGGTGTCACTTCTGTGTTATACAGGGTGTTGTACACTTCGTTATACGTGTCTTCGCTTGTGTCTATGTTCTCTGTTGAGTTATCCTGTTTACCATCGTTTAAATACTGTATAACAGCATTCCGAATAAGTTCACTATTTGGCAGTTCGTGGTTGCCAATTTTGTTATATATCTCTATGCTAAAACGGGTGGCCATTAGCTTACTCTTACCTATGCAATCACCTTCTTTTTTTGTACAACGTGTGTATAACACGTGTTATACATAAATGTTTTATTGATATGACGAATGTTATACAATTGTATAACAAACTGTATAACAAAATGATTAGAATGATGTTTTCACACTGTTGATTTGTCCAATGACAGATAAAACGTATTTTTAGATTTTACATTTGTGTTTGTAAAAATATCTGTTATGTTCCAATATGTTAGGATGCACTCTAATCATCGCTAAATTTTCCCGATGGGTGAAAAAATATTCGAAAAGCCGATGGAGAGATTTGAACTCTCGGCCTGCTGATTACAAGTCAGCCGCTCTACCGGTCTAAGCTACATCGGCGTATTTTTTCTTACCGTAATATCTAATCCTATATAAAATTCTCTTGGTGCATATGTCTTGATTTTTCTTACATTTAGATTTTTCAGAGTAGCTCTGCTTTCCTTTGCTGTTTTTTTCAACTTATTGATTCTCTCATGTATTTTTTCCTCTTTTCGAATGTCATAATAATGAATTACGCCGTTGTTACCGATGATTCCTAATGCATTGGTAAAAAACGAATGTGCAGAAAATGGCAGATTCATTATAACACGATCTACCTTTGCATTTTTTTGATTTAGAATTCTATAAATCTCCTTAGCATCCGCGTGAATAACTTCAATTTTATCAAGGACATTATTATTTTTTATGTTTTGTTTTGCAAATTTTACCGCATATTCATTCTTATCTATTGCGTATACAATTTTAGGATTAGCATATTTCGCAATCATAATTGAAAAAGGTGCCACTCCTGCAAACATGTCAACAATTGTTTCATCCTGTTTTACGAGGGTTGCAACTCGTTTTCTTTCTGTAGCAAGTGTTGGAGAAAAATATGTTTTTTTCACATCTACATTAAATGTTAAGCCATATTCCTTATGGGTTGTTTTTGTACGGTTTTCCCCAGCGATTACCTTTATATCACGTATTCTAAATTCTCCCGATACAGGTTGAGTTAGGCAGACTGTTTTTATGTTTTTATTTGTTTTTAGTAGGGATTCCCCTACCTCTTTTTGATATTTTAGTAGGCTCTCTGGTAGCTTTACCAAGATTATATTTCCAATTATATTATATGATGTTGGTAGTTCGTGCCGTAGATTGTCTGGAATCGCTACTATTTCTTTGTATGATTTAGGTTTTGTTTCCCTTTTTTCAAATTCTCTTTCTATGGTTGTGTAAGAATCAAGCTCTTTTGATATTTCCTTTACGGGGAAGTAGATAGAAGAAGCGTCTTTACTTATCTTCAGATCGGTTCTAAGTATGTTGTTTTCAGAAAGATATTTACGTATTTTTTCTGCTTGTCTTAAATCGACTTGTATTCCAGTTGTCCTGATGGTACCCATAATAAGATACATATTATATCTATACTTTATAATGGATGGTCATCTAAGAATATAAAATGATAAATAGTCCCGCCTCCCGGATTTGAACCGGGGACCTGCCGGTAACGGCCAATAGAGTCTACAGCCGGCCGCTCCAGCCAGACTGAGCTAAGGCGGGAAAGCAAACCAGAATAAGAATGGATATATATATTACTTAAGGTTCATTCATGCTTGATGGCTTTTATGAAATTTGGAATAGTTGTTTGTCCTAGATGCAAGAAGGCAAAGGTAGTAGATTTATCCTGTAAAACTACTAAATGTCATAGATGTGGCAAGGTTCTCAGGTTAGAACATCTTAGAATATTATACAAAAGCAATTCTGATCAGAAAATAAGACGGGCCTTGGGTTTAGTTAATGCTGAGATGGATGGTAGACTTGAAGATTTTAAAGAGTTGATGAAGTAGATAACTGCATAGAATTCGAATCATATATTTGATGGTCTGTTTGAATTGTGACAACAAATTTTATTAACAAAACGTGAGATATGCCTTTTGGAGTGAACTGATTTGAGTAGTATAAAACGTATAATCCTTGATGTTCTTAAACCACATATTCCTTCAATTTTAGAGATGGCTGACCGATTAAGTAGTTTAGAAGGAATCTCTGGCGTGAATATTTCTCTTGAAGAGGTTGATGAAAAGACCGATAGCGTTAAGATAACTGTCGAGGGTAGTAACATTAGTTATGAGCTGGTGAAGAAAGAAATTTCAGAATGTGGTGCTGAGATACATTCTATAGATGGAGTGTCAGCAGGTATTAAACTTGTCGAAGAGGTTAATACTCCTCAAGATCGGTGATGTGGTAAAAATTGATTTTTAAATGGCGAAAGCATTTTACTTAAGATTAAAGACCCATGCTTTTCTGTAATTCCTTCATGGGTAAAATGGCATTTTAAATCTGGTATATTTGGTCCACTTCATTTTCTTTTGTCAAGATTAGAATAGTTTGTGCATGGATTGTTATGATTTCTAATAGTAATCGGGGAAAATTAAAGAATTAAAAAGGGAAATATGGGTTTATTGATTCTATTGGTTGGTTGTAAGAAAATATAAGAAAGTCATATATTTGAAGGAAACTTTACTGAAAATAGTGGCAATATTATGCAGGTAATGCATTAGGTGAAATACTATCTGTATCTGTTTGTGAGATAAGGAAAAACGTAACTTATATAAACAAGGTAGGTATTTACATTGAAAATGAGGGTCCGGTGAGGACGCGAGGGTGCAAAGTCACTATCTTTCACTTGTTGGTGAGTGACTTGTATGTCGGTTCGCGGTGTGAATCGAATCGTGAGATACTGGATACCTATGCAAGAAAATATACAATGGAAATTTAGGAGGATAAGGAAGATGGAAGGAAATAAAATAATGGCTGCTCTAATAGTAATGGCAATGGTATTGTCAACTATAGTGGTCTTGAACACATTTGATGTTAAGATTGCAGGAAATGCTAGTGCTCAACCTGGTGTTGATGAATGGGGAAATGCAACAACGGATTTAGTATATGATACCACATATGCTTCTGGTGCCATAAAGATAAATACATCACTGTGGGGCGATACTGGCACCTATTATCTGTATTATCCAATATATACAAGTAGTGGTGCAGGACCGAATGCTGATAGCTTTTCATGGGGTGGTCCATATAAGGTTGGTGGTGCCAGTGTTAAAGTTGTATCTACCCAAGGCAATACTGATGCGTTAGATACTAGTGGAACTTCTATATCATTTAACCGGTCAGGTATGTGGATATTTGATAATAATTCAGCTCACAATGCAACTGATTCAACTACATATGGAGGATACATATGGGTAAACTCCTCAACGGAGTATGTCATATCGAGTGTTGCAGATGTTTTATATAATTCATCAGGCAGTAAAACTATTACTGTTGATACGGGAGATGATGTCGGTTGTATGATATCCATTGTCGCTCCAGATAATACTACAGTTTATCATAAATGGCGAGCTACAAGTACATCGGAGGCTATAGGTATTAAAGGTAATTTTAGCATAGTAGGTGATTATAGAGTACTGGCATATAGAGACCTTGACGAACAAACTTCAACGTACCTCTACCAAGATGGAGAAACCAACTATGAGGCGTATAACAGTTCATATGGTAGTGGTGGAAGCTTCCCAGCTGATGCAACTTATAATTATGCCAACCAGGGTCCGTTTGATCCACCTGAGAAGAATGCCACAGAGGCTACATTTACTGTTAATACTGGAGAGCCGAATATTGTGTTGACAAATGACTCTAACATCGACTGGGGTTTTGCATTGAAAATGGAGGTCAATGTGACAGATGACGATGGAGCAGGGATACCCGGTGGTACAGTCCGTCTTAAAAATAGCACTGCATACATAGCTAACGGTACTTATAGTAAAATATGGATAAATGATACGTTGGATGGTAATTACACTATTGAAATTCCACGATATGCTGGAGGTGCAAATGATTGGGCACACATCAACAACGGTACATGGCGTGTCGTCTTCAGTATGGATATCAACAGCGATGGAACAGATGAATGGAACAATAGTAAGAAAATATCCATTAAGAGTTCATCTCCACCAGTAAGGATTAACATCGACAACGATGGTAGTGGAAAGTCAACTGATAAAAAAGTAGATATCCCAACAGCAAGTCCGGATTTAACAGGTCCGGCTGAAGTCATCAATATAAGTTTTACAATAATGGGTAGAAGTATTTCTGATGATCAGGGAAGGGCCTATTATGGTGATGACCTTCCTGGGGAAAATTATAAGAATATAACTATATCTGGAGACATACTGTATCCAATTCATCTCTACAGTGGTTCAAAAAGTGGTACACTACTAAATAATGGTGGTGGATCTTGGAGTGCTGCGGTCACTCCAACCAAACCAGGCGGGACAATTACCATTGCAATTGACTGGCCGGGCAGCAATAATGGATCAGCGAGTGAAACCATCGAAATCATCAATGGAACGCAAGTTACAACTTCTGTTGAGTCATTTACTGTTGGTGAGCACATAAATCTGACAGTGACAGTTAAAGATATGGATGGAGATCCAATAAAAACTTCTTGGGTTATTCTATTTTGGGCTGGTCATAGCACGACACCCGGAGCTATCAACAGTACTAATGGTACCAATAAAGCAGGGAATGGTCAAAACGGCGAATATACATTCTGGATTACACCTGATGACCAGGGGAGTACTGCACCTGAAAACATAACCGTGGCAGCGAAATGGAAAGGCGCTGGATTCTGGGGTTATGGTAAGGTAGTGATGGAGAAGAATCACAACATGGTGGTCAATTGTACTCCTACAACAGCATATGCGGGTGATAATGTGGAGTATGATATCGACATATCCCTTGTCGATGGAGGAAATCCCGAGAAAACTGGACTAACTGTAGCTTTATATAACGAAACAGGAGCCCTTGTAACCGATGCTACTGATGCATGGTCAAGAACTGGCGCCTATGATATCAATGATGAGGAAATCCCACTCACAGGAGGTATGTATTACCTCTTTGCATATAATGATACACATGATAGCCGAGGACATAACGCGACAATAATTGTTACGCCTTATAACGTGGTCAGCTCTCCTTCGGTACTAGCATGGTTAGTTGATACCAGTACAAATATGACATTCCAGGTTACACCAGCTGGAAATGGTACTCTATATGTAGAAAACATGTCTACCACACCGAATGCGTCATCTGCAGGTGAAACTGAAACTGTAGAAATCGAAAACGGTGTTGGTACTCTCGAAGGGGTTAACGCTACGACTCTAGGTAATATAACCTTTGATTATCAATCAGAAGATGGAGAGCAAAGACCTGCTACTGGTCTGGTTCATGTCACAACAGCGACAGCTACTCCAAATCCAGCGACAGTTTATATCGGTGAACCAACGATTGTTGAAATAACCATTACTCACCCAGCAACGGGGACACCACTTCAAGGTGTTAGAATAGGGTTGGATCACAATGTAGCCCTCAACGAATCATTGGGTACATTAATGAATAAGATACCTAATGATGGTTTCACTGATGCTGCTGGTAAGGTCTTGTTCTCTATAGAGACAGGAGGTAGTGGAAACATAACTATCTATGTTGAAAATATGACAGATCCAGATAACCCATTTGTGATTAAGTCATCTGCAAGAAAGACAATGCAGATATATACTGATCCAACTGTAAATGAGGGCGATACATTCATAGTTACTGCAAAGAGTGGTGGAGTGGTTATCACCGATTCAACTGTTACGATGGAATTTGCAGGAACAACTTTGACCACGACTGATGGTACAGTGGAATTTACTGCTCCATCGGTGCAAGACTCTGTAAACTATATGGTACAGGCAACAGCCGATGGGTATACAAGTGACGATGCTACGATAAAGGTTCTGAATGTGCGAAAACTAGTGATAGTGATCACCTCCACGGAAGTCAGTGGGGGCTCAGCGTTTGATGTAACTATTGCAGATGATGCCGGAAGCCCAGTAATTGGGGCCACTATCACCATTAACCAAAAGACTTATAAAACCGGTGCGCAAGGAACAACAACCATAACCGCACCTGGAGAACAAGGAGATTACATTATAACAGCCACATTCCCAGGATACACTGATGCAGATCCATATACAATAACAATAAAGGCCGGCCAAATACCTGGATTTGAACTCCTTACACTGATAGCAGCAATCGGAGTAGCATTCATACTACTAAGACGCAGACGAAACTAAGAGAGATAACTCTCTCTTATCTTTTTTTTATTTTTTTTCAAAACCCTTTTAATCCTTTTGTATATATTCTTTCTTTCTGGAGTGTTTTAATCTGAAGATAAGTGTCGTCCTACCAACTTTAAACGAAGAAAAAGGTGTAGGTAAAACTATTGATTCAATTAATAGAGAATATTTCAAGAAAAAGAACTGGGATTTAGAAATTGCCATAGTAGATGGCGATTCGAAGGATAAAACTCAGAAAATAGCAAAAGAAAGAGGGGCGAGAGTGATATTGGAAAAAAGAAGAGGATACGGTAGGGCATACAAAACAGGTATGTCACAACTTACTGGTGACATCATCGTTACTGGTGATGGAGATGCAACCTATCCATTTGATAAGATACATGAGTATGTACAACTGTTAATTGATGAAAATCTAGATTTCATAACAACAGATAGATTTGCAGAGTTAAAAAAAGGATCCATGACCCTGACTCATCGATTTGGAAATATAACTCTTGCGACAGTACTTCGAGTTCTCTTCTTTATGAATATTAGAGATTCACAATCAGGTATGTGGATATTCAAAAAAGAGGCTTTGGATAAGATACAACTTTTGGAAAATTTTAATAACGGAATGCCTTTTTCAGAGGAAATTAAAATAGAGATGTTTACAACAAAAGGTGTAAAAACAAGAGAAATACCTTCAACATTGAGTGCTAGAGAGGGAGAAATAAAACTAGAAAGTTTCAAAGATGGGTGGAAAAACTTGAAATTCCTATTCAAAAAAAGAGTTGCATTGTGATTTCAATTACAATTTATGGGTATCAAGTTGCTGGTGTATTTCAAGCCCTGCTTTAAAACCGATTTTATGATTCAGAATACTAGGAAAATAATTAGAGATTTGTTTATTACTGTTACTACTAGTAACCAAGTTGTTGTTCTATTTCAAAGCTTCTTTCTTTTTGCTGTAAAAATCTCTATCAGGGCTCAATAGATTAAATACTTCCCTTTTTATCGTAGGTGCTCCTCTGGTTATAAGACTGGCGAGGTTCAAACCAATTCCTGGACCCATCATAAAACCCTGTCCACACGTACCAATTCCAAGGTATAATCCCTCGATACCAGATGGTTTACCAACTACTGCAACACCATCAGGCGTCATTGGATATAATCCTCTCCAAAGTCTCCTAATAGTAAGATTTTTGAATCGCGGGATGAGTTCTACCATTCTTCTTGCCATTATTGGCATAAACTCTGATGTGGATCGTCTATCTTCTCCAGGAAATATTTTGATAGGCGTATAACAGAAAATTATTTGTCCTTCTAAGTTCTGACCAAAATAGAAGTTTGCAGTTTTACCTTCAGCACCCGGACGGATATCGACAACCAACGGATCAAGAAATGGTTCTATTGGGGCCGTTATTCCTGCCTCATGGCTATCGGGATTTACAGGTATATCTAAGCCAACCGTCTTACAGATATTGGATGCATGAGCGCCAGCAACATTAACAACGGCGTCAGCCTTATACTCTCCTTTTGTTGTTTTGATGCCATTCACTGATAAACTCCCTTTATTTCCATCGATCAAGAGATCAATGACACTCTCATGATATTGGTATTGCGCTCCAAGTTTCTTTGCCTCATTAGTAAAAGATTCTGCAGCAAGAAGGGGACTAACTTGCCCATCGTTTGGGGAAAATGTGCCACCAATAAGTTCCTTCTCATTTATACCTGGAACAACTTCTTTTATCCCATCTGAATCAATCCAATCAATCTTAAGTCCATGTCTCTTTTGAATAGGTAAAATAGATTTGAGAATTTTTTCTTCTTTCTCTCTAAATACAGGAAAACAATAACCGCCTTTCTTCCAACCAATATTAGTACCAGTTTTTTCCATCCAACCAGAAAAGATATCGAGACTTTGCAAGCAAATTTGTATTTTAGCCGGATCTGAATGAGTAGCTCGAACTCCCCCTATTGCTGATTTGTTCTGACCCTGGCCAGATGATGCAAGTTCATCGATTACCAGAACCTTAAAACCTGACTCAGATAGAAAATAAGCAGTTGGATTTCCTACAGAACCTGCACCTATGATGATAACATCGTATCTCTTTGTCACTGGGTATCATCTCCTCTTAGGAAAGTTTTAAGTGGAACCTCTTGTGTAAATGGACGATCAATAGGTGGTTCTATATCTTTAAGATCAATGCCTAATTCTCTAAAAATACGCATGACAAGCTCAGTACAAGTCTTTCCACCACAAGGCCCCATTCCTACACGAAGAGCAGCTTTAACGGCATTGATATCTTTTGTACCGGTCTTTTTGATGTAATCAACAATTTCTTTTTTGGTAACTCTTTCACAACGACAGATTATTACATCATCATTAACTGCTGTTTTCACAGCAGTAACATTCTTCTTTACCAGAGGTTCTTTTGTCCTAATCCCTGCAACATTATTCGCATCTTTAAATGGAATTTCTATTGATACTAAAACACGTCTGTTCTGCCATTTAGACTTTTTTTTACCAATAACTTTAGCTTTACCAATCACTTCTCCTTCCATTCCTGTTGTTGTCACTTCTTCACCTATTCTAATGGTGCCCTCTGGCATTTCCCATGGAATTACCACTCTAGCTGTCTTCTTTGTATCATCATATCTTTTGTCCACAAGTGTAATGGCAAGCCCTGGGCAAATAGAAATACATCGTGTACAACCAAGGCAATTTCCTTCAAACTGGGGTCTTCCCATTATAGTAGGTTCTTTTATTTTTATACTCTGTAGAACACATACTTCCGTACAAGGATTACATGGTATTTCTTGAGTACAGCGGATCACAGGATAAATCTCTTTATCCTTGGGAATAGGGTGAAGACCTTTAACAGGTCCTGGTCGACTACGGAGTATATCTATCATTTCCTCCCACTCAGGAGGTACTTCAACTTCAAACCCCATATCCAAAAGTATCTCTCTAGCTGCCATTCGCCCCGATATTATTGCAGCAGAAGCCTCTGCAATAATATCAGCATCTCCTGCGGCATAAGTTTTAAGACCAAACTTTTCTGCCTGTTTCCTTAATTCATCAACAGGAGTTAAACCCACCGCGATAAGGAGAGTATCTGCTTCAAAAACTGCTTCAGTTTCTTCTATAGGTCTAAATTTGTTATCTACTTTGGAAATCGTTATTCGTTCAAGATGATCGTTACCTTCAGCTCTAAGTACTGTGTGAGATGTATATATTGGAATTCCAAGACGTTTAATTTTATCAAGATGGACCTTGTATCCTCCACATTGGGGAAGGGCCTCTACTATTCCAATTACATCTATTCCAGCTTGAAGTGCATGATATGCCCCTATAAGACCTACATTTCCCCCTCCAACAATGAACAGCTTATCAGTTGGTTTAATAAGATCTCTATTAACAAGCGTCTGGAAAGCACCTGCACCATAAACACCAGGGAGGTCGCAACCTGGAAATGCCAGTGTTTTTTCTCTTGCGCCTGTTGTCACAAGGGTCCTCTCAGGTTTTATGAGATTATATCTGCCATCTTTTACAACTCCAATCAAACCATCGGCAAATACTCCAGCTACAGGTGAGTTGGTCCAAACGTCTATAATTTTTTCATTTTCTACAAGAACTGATAAGTTATCGCCAATATCCATACCGCGAGTACCAGCAAAACAATCTCTCATGGAACCAAAGAAATTATGAGTCTGAAGACTAAGTTTACCGCCTAAAACTTGTTTATCATCACAAATAATACATTGTACACCCATCTTTCCTAGTTCAATTGCTGCAGACATACCTGCAGGTCCACCTCCAATAATAAGAACCTGTGTGTCAACAATAGGTACATTGCCCCCGCTTTTCACAACTTCATCATCCTTAAGAAGTTCAGGCAACCCATCTAAGGATTTTACCTTCATACCTTCTGCTACTGGAGTTATACATGATTTTACTGGGATGCCATCAGCTATGACCAAACACTGAGCACATTGACCATTCGCACAAAACATACCCTGAGGAGAATCATCCTTGTTGTGATGACCAAATATATGTATCCCATGGGCAAATAATGCAGAAGAAATCATCTCTCCTGATTTTGCTTTGAGTTCCTGCCCATTGAAAGTAAAAGTTACATATTTCGATGTTTCATCTATGGATAATATGGGATGTTTTTTGATTCTTGATTCAACCATTACATATCACCATTCATAGAAGACAAAAGAAATCTATATACGTCTGTTATTGTAATGTCTGCAGAACGCCATGAGCCCTCCCTTTGACTCATCAGAAGATGCGACTCACAATATGGGGAAGTGCACAATATTATGTCTGCACCTTTTTCGGCTGCTTCGTTCATAAGGTTTATGGCAGCCTGCTTGGAATCTCCATTAAGATTTTCAAATCCACTATGCCCACATTTATTCCCTAACTCAACTATGTTAACTTTTGGGATGAGTCCAAGAAGATTTTTGATTGTTTCATAAAATGGATCGTTTTCTATAGTACAAGCATGATGTATTGCTACAGTTTTATTGATTGGAGAGAAATCTTTCAATTCTTTTATTGATTTTAGTAGTTCGTCAGGAAATGATGATACTTTTCCAAAATTTTTCTCCTTTGAAAAAGTTAAAAATGCTTCAGGAGTTCCAAGAATTAATTTGTCTGGATTTGCTCTTTTGAATGCCTTAATATTGTTATATGCAATTTTAGATACAATCTCTTCCATTCCATCTGTTTTTATACGTAATAATCCTTTTGAAGGACAAGAAAACCCTTCAATGAATCCACAATTAATCTTTGTTTTTTCTATTAATTCACGTATTGCTAAACGAGTTGGGTCTAGATCAAACAGCTTATGTGCTTTACCTATTGCATGTAGCATTGGTAAGCATCCTTCAAAAAACGCATGACCTCCATGTTTTACAGGCGGGGTGGAAATATTTTCCTCTGAAGGTTTGACATCAGGATTAGCCCCAAGAATTCTTAGAATTATCATAGCTTCCCCTATGGGGCTTTTGATGAATGTAGGTATTGGAACTATAAGTTTACCAAGTCTTTTTTCATCAAGATATTGTGAAAAATCCTTAAGAAGAACAGACGGTTTTCCATCTTTGGGAAAAGAAATATATCGAATTCTATCTGGAGAAATACCAACCAGTTTCAAAAGATCCCATGTTCTTTGAACAACCTCTTGAGGTTCCTCCTCCCATGGTAAATAATGAGATCCAGTAATTTCATCAGGTTTAATAACTAAAATCCCTCTACCAGAACGTGCCAGGGCTCTAATCAAGAATGACGGAGAAGGCTTTCTTCCAGACATCAATTCAACCACGCCCTCATATGCTCCAAGTACTGATGAAGGTGTACTCCAGTAGCTCATCAGAGCTTTAATTCCATCATATGGTGTTTTTTTCTCTTCTAGCCTTGATAGTATTTCATTATCAGACATGTAACCCTGAGATATTGCACCTGAAGGACATTCTGAAACACATGCACTACATGAGACACAGGAATCATGGACAACCTGTGAAATTGGTCTTTCACCTTTTATGAGAATATTTTTTATAGCCCTATATGCGCAGATTTCTTCACAACGGCCACATCCAATACAAAGATCAGGATCGACATATGAAGTTAAACCATATAGTTTTAAAGATCTTACAACATTATCCTGGGATTTCAGTTTGAATGCGGAAGGTCCTTTTTCTGTAATTTTCTGTGAAAGACTTGGAGGTGCTTTCACAAGAAATGTGGTTTTTTCTATCTCTGCTATTAACTGTTTGTTTTTACAGTTTGGAAGGCATACCGGGCATGCATAGCACGGTCCGCAAGTAAAACATCTGGATGCTTCTTCAACCGCTTCAAAATCTGTATATGAGCACTTAACCTCATCAAAAGTTGTAGATTTACCGCCTGGAGTTAATCTTGATGGTTTATGAACAGAGTGGCTTATTGGTGATCCTAAATAAATTTGAATGCCTTTTATCAATTCTTCTTTCTTTGGTATAACAGTTCCTCGTAAATAAGCATCAACACCTCTTGCAGCTTCATGACCACGACCAATTGCGTCTACAACCGAAGAGGGACCCATTTCAACGTCGCCAGCGGCAAAAAAACCCTCAACAACTGTTTTACCGTTTTCAGAAACCTCAATAACGCCCTTTGGTGTTGTAACTTTTACACCACCTATTGGTCCAACATCTGGCATTGCTCCAACAGCAGAAATGATAAAATCAGCTTTGACAATAAACTCGCTATCTTTTGTTGGTAATGGCCTCCTTCTGCCGGATTCATCTGGTTCACCAAGCTCTGCCCTAAAAAATTCAATGCCAATGACTTTATTTTCTTTAACAACAATCTTTTTAGGTATTGCAAGTGTCAGTATTTCCACGTTTTCTTCCTTAGCTGCTTCAATTTCCTCAGTTTCAGCGGGCATTTCCTTTATTCCACGGCGATATGCTAATGTAACTTTTTTTGCACCAAGACGAATAGCAGATCTAGCAGCATCAAAAGCGGTCGATCCACCACCAACAACCACGACATTTCCTTTGATATCTTTTGGATTATTGGTATTAATTTCCCTTAGAAATAATAATGCATCAATGACTCCATCTGCTTTTTCTCCTTCAAGTCTAAGAGGGAAAGATTTAGGTGCACCACCTGCAATTAAAACAGCCGAGAAACCTTTTTTAAATAAAGTAGCAGGATCTTTGATTTTAACATCTGTTTTGATTTCTACGCCTAATCCTTTTATCCAATCAATTTCTCGTTTTAATATTCTTTTTGGAAGGCGATATGATGGAATTCCATATCTAAGCATGCCACCTGTGTCTTTTTTTTCTTCAAAAACAGTTACAGGATATCCAACATTTGTTAAGTCCACTGCTGCTGTTAAACCTGCAGGACCCGCCCCAATTATCGCTATTTGTTCATCATAAATTATTTTACACGGCTCTGTAATAAGGGGTCTTCGAGCTAACTCATAGTCAGAAGCATATTTTTTCAATGCACGAATGGATATAGAATCTCCATTGGCTCCCAGTTCACAACTTTCTTCGCAGGGCTTTGTACACACTCTTCCACAGACAGCTGGAAACGGATTGGTTTGGCGTATTGTCTCTATTGCCTCTTCAAATTTTCTATTTGCAATCAGATGTATGTATGCTTTTACATTAACACCAGCAGGACATGATTTAGTACACTCCGGAATTCCTTTAACCTCAATTTTGTATTCTTTGTCAACTCCCTTAAGAACACCGGTTTTTCCACCAATTATGGATTCCGCATCAAAATGTTTGCCAAGATTCCTTTTTGTTTTCAGAAACATGCCCCACTCCTGAATATAGAGCCCTATTTAAAAACTATTATACAAAAACAGGCGAGACTATGCTATCTGAACATCCTTGATTGAATGATGTCTATGTGCAAGCTTGCGGATGATGCCTATATTTCTCCCGCCTCTCCCGATTATTTTTGATTTATCGCTTGTGGCAACCTCAACTTTTGCGACAATTGACTCCCCACTACCGTCTAGGGTGATCTTGTTTATTTTATATGGTTTGCATAGATTAAGGATGAATCTTTCTTTATCCTCATCAAACTCGACAAATTTTATGTTCTTCTTAAAGAGCCTTCTTAATTTTTCTAAGTTCTTGGCTTTGCTTCCTATGGCTATACCAAGCTGACCTTTTCTCACGATAAATATTAATTTATCTTCTGTAACCATACAGTCGATAACATCTATTTTCAAGATGTTGCTGGCCATGTTTATGTATTGCATAATTTCGTTAGAAAACGCAATTTCGGTCATTTAAATACTACCTTTTTTTGGCAAGTTGCAATATATTGGATCCACCATCATCCATCACGGCAAAAACAGAAACTGCAAAGGTTTTACCACATGTATAACCAAGATCTATGGAGTTGGAGTTGTGGTTGTAGATGGGAATTTTCTTCTTTTTGGCTAGTTTATCGATCTCGGATGAATATGGGCAATTTTTAG
>JAUWWG010000035.1 GCA_030616985.1 Thermoplasmatota archaeon | reverse complement strand
TTATTTCTATAAGGAAAATAGCTCCACTATTTTTTCCCGATCGCTACTGTGCCTTATTTTTATACTCATGTTTTCTCCTTTATCTGCATCGCTGTAACGAACGCAAAGAACTTCCGCTTTCTTAACATCTGCTTTGGTCTTATGTTTCCTCAGCAAAACAATTGGACTACCCACTTCGAGTACTTCCATCAGAATATCATCTTTATCAAAAAATCGTAGCAGAACTCTATTTTCCTCCTCATTTCTTCCAACTATAACTTTAGCACCACTCTCTAATCTGAAATGCCTACCATATTTTAAAAGCTGTATTTCTTTGATAGAACATTCTCCATATACAAATGTCTCTTTTAATCTTTTAGCGAACTGTGGGTCAGTAAGGCGACATCCACCAGCAGGGCAAGGATAATCCCGTAGACCTAGTTTATCTGCTAGTTCCATCTGGGGAAGACGCCGTCTCCCCTGAATTGATAAGAGTTTTTCTCTGTCAATCCACTGTTTCTTCTCAGGAATAGTAGGACTGAGTAGCTTTGCAGAAAGAGGTCTAACCACGAGATTCTCTAAATCGGATTCTTGTTCAATAAGTTTCAATGCCTTTTTATGTTGAGACATCGGTCTCTGACCAAGCACCTCACCTGTAAAGATAAAAAGTGCACCAATCTCTTCCATGTATTGCTTCGCTTTTCGGAACATGAAAATCCTGCAGTCAATACAAGGATTCATGTTTCTGCCATACCCATGTTTTGGGTTCTTTATCATCTCAATATAGTCTTCTCCCGCTGCAATTATTTTGACAGGAATACCATAAAGCTCTGCCACACGACTGGCTTCATGCCTGCACCCTTTGCGAGTACAGGTACAGAAAGGAGTAACGAAATTAAGAACAGAAACGTCCACATCCTGATCAATCATAAGTTTAACTGCAAGAGTGCTATCTAAGCCACCAGAGAGTAAACCCACAGCTTTGATAGATTGACGATGATTCATAATATATCTTACTCCCCGATAGTATTTTCCTCATGCATACTTCCACTTCTATAGCCTTCTAAATCAAGAGTTATATAAATAAAACCTAAACTTTTTAGATATGTAACAATGCCTCTTCTTTTTCCCAACATATCTCTGATGGCGGTAATAGGAACCTCTATCCTGGCAATACCGTTATGAGTACGAACTCGAACCTGAGGGGAGATAGTTCTTAAGAAATCTTCAGATGCTTCTATCCTCCGTAATTTGGCTAATGTAATTTTTTCTCCATATCTAATACGAGAGGCAAGACAGGCATTAGATGGTCTATTCCACATAGGTAATCCCAATTTTTTTGCAATATCTCTTATTTCCTTTTTAGTAAGCTGTACTTCTGCAAGGGGATGCCATATATCCAATTCACTACAGGCTTTTACGCCAGGCCTCTTTTCATCCTGTAAATCATCAAAATTTGCTCCATCTGAAACGATAGTAAAACCATGTTTTCTTGCGGTCTCCTTCCACAACTTAGCCTCCTCGCTTTTACAATAATAACATCTCATGATATCATTTTGAGAAACATGTTTATCAAGAGAGTGAGGAACAAAAACATGTGGAAGATCAAACTGCTGCGTAAATCTCTTTGCCATTTCCTCGTCATGAAAGGAAAAAAGGGGCGATGTCAGCGTTATGAGGATAACCTCTATCTCAGCCTGCATTGCTGCATAAGCAACAAGAGAACTATCAATTCCCCCTGAGAATGCAACGGCAATCTTCTTTTTTTCTTTTAATTTTTTTAATAGTAAAGAATATTTTTTCATTATGTTATTTTCATTCATAATTCTTATTTCCTATCCAATATTACATGAATGGATTTTGCAACTATGTCTCACTCTTCTTTATAATAATTGTTTCTTCATACACCTAATTTCCTATATGCCAGATATTTAATCACCCCGACCAATATCTATCATTCTCTGCAGCGGTATCTTCGCTCTCTTGATTATATCCTCAGATAATACTATCTTTGGTTCTAAAGTTTCCAGACTTTTCAACACTTTCTCTAAAGTGATTCTTTTCATATTGGGACAAACTGCTGTATCAACAGGATAAATAGTCTTATTTGGATTCTCCTTCTTTAGACGATAACAAAGCTCCCGTTCTGTGCCAATGATGATTTCCTCTGAATCCGCCTTTGAAACATAATTGACCATGCCCTGGGTTGAAAACACATGATCTGCGATGTCTATAACCTCAGGTCTACATTCCGGATGTACAATAATCTCAGCATTTGGATGTTTTCTTTTAATTTCTAGTATTTCCTCCTTACTAATTTTATGATGAGTCGGACAGATACCCGGCCATAAAATAAGATTCTTATCATGAATGAACCGCTTAACATAAAGCCCGAGATTGGTGTCAGGGATAAATATGACATCTTTCTCTTTCACACTCTTAATTACCTTAACCGCATTCGATGAGGTACAACAAACATCTACCTCTGCTTTTACATCAGCAGTTGTATTAACATATGCAACAACTACTGCCGGATAGTTGTCTTCTTTCACCCAGCCAAGGCTATCAACATCCACCATAGCAGCCATCGGGCACAAAGCATTCTTATCAGGATGAACAACAATCTTATCTGGATTAAGAATCTTTGCGCTTTCAGCCATGAAATCAACGCCACAAAAAACAATAACCTCCGAATCTGTTTGCGATGCCTTTTGTGCTAATCCAAGAGAATCGCCGACAAAATCAGCAACATCCTGAACTTCCGGACGCTGATAATTATGCGCTAGAATTACTGCATTTTTTCCTTCTTTTAACTGTTGAACCTTTTTTACTAGATTATTTGATCCTTTACAATCAATTATTTTCTTTCCGATCATATTATTACACACCGATATACCTTGCATAAAGCGATTTAGCAATCTTCTGGTCATTCGTACCATAAATAATCGCTCTAGCATTCCTGAAAATATTAAACTCGTAACCAGGAATTCTGAATTTCAAAACGATTTCATCACTGCTTACATCACCCAATTTTCGTAATTTTTCTCCTAATTCCTCAAACGAAATTTTCCCCCCACTAATCGGTGTGATTTGTATAGCATTTGATCCACATAGAGAAATAATTGTTTCCTTCTTTTTTGCATTCAAAAACTCAAAATTATGTTTGACACAACATTCACAACTTTTTCTTTTCTCGATTTCTACGACATTAAAATCATGTTGCCATACATCATAAATCAGAAAATCTCTATTGATGTCTTTACCAAGGAGAATCTTTAATGCCTCAGTGCTTTCCATAGATGCAATAATCGCTGGGATAGTGTTGAGCACACCGACAGTATCACAAGTTGGTAGTGAACCTGCCTCCGGGAGATCCTGGATTACACATCGAAAACATGGCGTTTGGCCAGGGATGATGCTCATGGTCATTCCCTGAGTCTCTATTGCTCCACCATACACCCAGGGAATCCCTTGTTTTACACATGCATCATTTATTAAAAACCGAATGAGCATGTTATCTGTACCATCTAAAACTACATCCATATCTTTAATTATGTTCTCGATATTCTCATGATTGACATCGTCAACAATACAATCGATTTTAATACCGGAGTTAATTTTTCTTAGTTTCTTTGCTGCATTTGAAGCTTTTGGAAAACCAATATCATCTTCATCAAAGAGATTCTGCCTTTGAAGGTTATTTAGCTCAACAATATCTCTATCAACAATTCTTATATGACCGATGCCGCTTCGAGCAAGATTATTCGCAATGGTTGTGCCAAGAGCACCGCACCCGATGATAACTACACGACTCTTCGTTAGTTTTTCCTGTCCATCACGCTGAATGTTTTTTAACAATATCTGTCTGCTATACCTATCATTCGCAGGCATGATTGATGCCCTCTGCAAATTCACGGGATTTCAAAAGCCTACAAATCCGACATGTTTCTTCAATAACGACGGGGCCATTTTCCTTAGTAATTCGTTTAGTAGACTCTTTGATCTCTTTCAAGATTTCATCATCAGATATTCTCAACGCCCCTCTTTTTCCCGATATATATCGCGATACTGTAGCCTCGGTGATCCCTAATTTCTTAGCAGTTTTTCTCTGGGTAAACCCATGATTTTCGATTAAACTTTTTGCAAATTCCTTTCGGATAATCGGCACCACACTCCACACAATGATTTCACACGGAGTTTTCATATAACTTTCACCATAAATTATATAAATGATAGTTTCACATATAAGCTTACCGATTGGTAAGATGAATATGTAATGAAATAGGTCCTTAATACAGGTTGAAGTCGTATGAATCCGTTTCTGAACCCTAGCACAACAATACCATTCATAAAAAATTACATATTAGATCCAGGAAGAATAGAGCGATTACGTCCAAAACAACTAGAACGCTACAGGGATAATTCGCTACGAAAAATGATTTCATATGCATACAAGATTCCATTGTACAGGAAGAAGTACAAAGAAGCAGGCATACATCCAAGTGACATCCAGGGGATAAAAGATATACAGAAAATTCCTTTTGTTTCTAGGCAAGAGTTAAGAGATAATTTTCCAGATGGGATCATATCATCCAACTATAATAAAGAGAAGGGATATGTTATTTGTACTGGCGGGACAACCGGAAAGTATTGTTGCAATAGTGGATCAGAGCCAGTTTGTACATATACTGATATTCCTACCATGCTTCGAAGTATTATTATCTCAACTAGAGAACAACGGTTTTTTAAATTGAAAAGAGGGAAAACCAGAATTGCACATATTGGAAATTTTAACCCTTTCAAATTTGATGAAGTGTTTGAAAAAAATATTATTTCACATGCCAAGCCATTTTTTTCTTTTCAAAATTATCTATCTATGCAAGCTTCTAATCAAACACAGGAGATACTGGAAAGATTGGATGCTTTCAGACCAGATGTAATCATATCATACCCTACAATATTCCAGGATCTAGCTTTTCTAATGAAAAAGGGACATGGAAAAAATATTCTACCAAAGCTTCTCCTAGTTGGAGGTGCGATGCTGGATGAGTATACAAGAAATTATGTCGAAGGTGTCTTTGGCTGTCGCATGTTTAACACATATGCATCATGCGAGTCCGGTGCAGAAATAGCATTTGAATGCACGGAGAGAAATTGGCATATCCATTCAGATTTCTTCCATCTAGAAGCAGTTGATGAGAACATGGAATCAGTTGCTCCAGGTGAACGCGGACATCTTGTAATAACCAGATTATGGGGTGGTGGCACTCCCATTATCAGATATACAGGCATGGAGGATTGGATTACTCTTGGTGATGGTAAAAAATGTAGCTGTGGTCTTAAAAGTCCGATTTTCGGGAGACCAGTTGAGGGAAGGATCTTATCAAATATTGTATTAGCTAATGGTAGGGTTTTCCCACCAAGTGCATTTCTATTTATTACCTCAGTACTTCAGGATCTCAAAACCTATAAGGTGAAAAAGTTTCAGATTGTCCAAAGGGAACTCGATGAAATTGATATCCTTCTTGTTATTGACGATGATTTAAGGGATGAAGGTCCGACGTTTGAGGAAATCACTAGAAGACTAGAAGATGTATATTCTGAAAAAGTCGGACCGGAAGTTAAGATTACTGTTAAGGAGGTGGAAGAAATCAAAGATGATCCTAATTCAGGGAAACCTGCGCCGCTTGTTGTATCCTATGTAAATCTTGATGATGTATGCAATACGTCCAATCTGTGACTCTATTCATCTATCAAGTTAAAGCAGAAATAAAAATTATTTCAAGGAGTTAGTTGAAAATGTCTGAATCAGATCAAAAGTTGTTAGAACATTTCCGAAATCCAAGAAATGTTGGCATTATTGAAAACGCCGATGGGTACGGTAGGGGAGAAAACCCAGTTAATGGTTATCTTACAGATATGTATATCAAAATTGAAAATGGGCGAATAAAAGATATAAAATTTAAGACGTTTGGTTGTGTTGTCACTATTGCTTCTGCATCTGCTCTCTCTGAAGTGGTGAAGGGAAAAACTTTTGATGAAATATTAGATGGCGGGGATCCTTTTGAGATGTTGATGGGGTTAATTAAGAGAGACCTTGGAGAAGTGCCAGAGAAGAATTGGCATTGTCTACCGACTGCGATTCTAACCTTATTGATGACACTCTCCGACTATTATAGGAAAAATGGAGACGGAAAAAAGGTAGAAATGATTGAAAAAATCCTTGTTGACGTCAAAAGTTATTTTGATGTGGGGTTGAGAGAGGGTACAGTATGAGGAGGTAAAAAATGTCTCAGATAGTAGAAGATATTACTCAACTTATTGGGAATACGCCTCTTGTTAAATTATCACGAATCAGTAGGGAGCTTCCAACCACTCTTATTGCAAAGCTTGAGTCTTTTAACCCTTGTTCTAGTGTTAAAGATAGAATTGGGTTGAGCATGATTGAATCTGCTGAGAGGAAGGGTGTTATTAACAAAGATACAATCATCATCGAACCTACAAGTGGTAACACAGGAATTGCCTTAGCATTTATTTGTGCCGCAAAGGGTTACAAATTAACTTTGACCATGCCTGACACAATGAGTATTGAACGTCGCAAACTTCTGAAAATTTTTGGTGCTGAATTGATTCTGACGCCTGGAGGCGATGGGATGCCAGGGGCAATTAGAAAGGCTGAGGAGCTTGTTGCTTCAAATAGTAACTATTTCATGCCTCAACAATTCAAAAACCCTGCAAACCCCTTTATCCACCAAAAGACTACAGCAGAGGAAATATGGAGGGATACAGATGGTAAAGTGGATATTTTAATTGCGGGTGTAGGAACAGGTGGGACGATCACAGGAGTGGCAGAGGTGATTAAAAACCGTAAACCCTCGTTCAAAGCAATAGCGGTGGAGCCTATTGATTCCCCAGTTCTTTCAGGCGGTAAACCTGGGTCTCATAAAATCCAGGGTATCGGAGCAGGATTCGTCCCGGATGTCCTTCGTATGGATTTCGTCGACGAGGTTATTCAAGTTCGACATGAAGATGCTGGAATTATGGCTCGAAAGCTTGCTCGTGAAGAAGGTATTCTTTCTGGTATTTCAGCAGGGGCTGCTCTGCAGGCTGCCGTGTTGGTAGCAAAAAGACCTGAAAATGAAAACAAGATGATTGTGATTGTGCTCCCTGATACAGGGGAGCGATATCTAAGCACATGGCTATTCGAGGAATGAAAATGAAAAAGCAGGAAAATTATCAGGATGAAAAAGTTACGCCTTCTGGAATAGAATCTCGCATATTTGTAACAGTTGTGAAACAGCTCTGTAAAAGAAACGGTGATACATCTCATTTTATTCAGAAGAAAGAACAATATCATTCACTTCCATCCCGAGATGTTATTGGGGGTGTGATCGAAGACCTCAGATCGGTTCTCTTCCCGGGATACTTCGGTACCTCAGAGTTAACCCTGGATACCATGTACTTCTATGTAGGCTCCACTCTTGATAGAGTATTTAGAACACTAAAAGATCAGATCAAACGCGGGCTGTGCTTCATATGTATTGAACATCCAGCCGTGGACCGTTGTTTAGAATGTGATGAACAAGCGTTATCAATCACAAAGTCTTTTCTCACAAGACTTCCATCAATTCGGCGTCTCCTGATGACTGATGTGAGGGCTGCTTATGAAGGGGACCCCGCAGCAACAAGTTCCTACGAGACAATATTTTGCTATCCCGGAATACTAGCTATCACAAACTACCGCCTTGCACATGAACTTCATGTGATGGGAGTACCACTTATTCCAAGGATAATCACTGAACATGCCCATAGCATTACAGGGATAGATATTCACCCTGGAGCTGTTATTGGCAAAAGCTTTTTCATTGATCATGGAACAGGGGTGGTCGTTGGGGAAACATGTATCATTGGTAACAACGTCCGAATTTATCAGGGTGTCACTCTTGGTGCGAAAAGTTTTCCCCTTGACGATAAGGGAAAACCTATAAAAGGAATCGATAGACATCCTATTGTTGAAGATGATGCGATTATCTACTCAGGGGCAACAATTCTTGGCCGTGTGACAATCGGAAAAGGTTCTGTAATCGGAGGAAATGTGTGGCTGACCCGTAATGTTGCACCTGGAAGTCATGTAACACAGATAGAAGCTCGTGAGGGAACATTCCAAAATGGATCGGGGATATAGGGAAAAATTTTCATAAAAATCGAAGCTTGGTCATTTCCCGTAGAAAACATGACAAAAGTTACTTTGATACTTTATATTTGTTAAAACCAGTTTTTATCTCTGCTATATCTAACATCTGAGAACATAGTCTAGCTCCTTGAATATTTTTCCAGTGTGTAACAATCTGCAAATCCTACATGTTTCCCTGATCAACTGTGTTGTTCCTCCTTCGAAAATTCTCCTGGCAGAATTATCAATTTCATGCAGTATCTCTTCATCTTTTAACTCGTTGTATCCTCGTTTATTTGAAAAGTATTGACATACTGCAGCAGGCGTTACGTTTAGTATTTCAGCTATTTGTTTTTGATTTAGATTATAATTTCTCATAAGACTTCGAGAAAATTCTTTTCGGATAACAGGCAAAACGTTCCAAATAACCTCTTCACACGGAATTTTAACCATAAACTCTAAATAGCATTCACTCTATATAAATTTACCAATTGGTAAGTTATGAATGGAGGAAAAATAATATGTTTAAAGCTACAACAGAGAGTGAAATAACAAATGCTATAGTAAGTAATTTTGCTGAAGATATGAAACAATTTGCGAAAACCGATGTGATTATAGTTGGTGGAGGGCCAAGTGGACTTATGGCCGCTAGAGAACTTGCAAATAATGGAGTCAAGGTACTCGTAGTTGAAAGGAATAATTATCTTGGTGGTGGTTTTTGGATTGGTGGGTACCTCATGAATACGGTCACGATTCGACCACCTGGACAAGAAATCCTAGATGAACTTGGAATTCCATATAACAAATTTGGTGAAAATCTTTATACAACTAGCGGACCGCACGCTTGTTCCAAACTGATTGCATCTGCCTGTGATGCAGGTGTAAAAATTCTCAACATGACGAGTTTCGATGATGTAATATTTAAGGATAACAAGATAAAAGGGGTGGTTGTTAATTGGACTCCTGTATCTAGTCTACCAAGACAAATAACTTGTGTTGATCCCATAGCACTTGAATCTAAGTTAGTTATTGATGCTACAAGACATGATGCTGTTGTTGTTAAAAAACTCGAAGAAAGAAACGTTATCGATAAATTGCCAGGACATGGTAGCATGTGGGTAGAAAAATCCGAAGAACTTGTTGTTGAAAAAACAGGAGAGATCCATCCAGGTCTTATTGCTATAGGTATGGCAGTTTCAACTTCATATGGTTTACCAAGAATGGGGCCTACATTTGGTGCAATGTTATTTTCAGGAAAGAGGGGAGGGAGCATAGCGCTGAAACAACTCAGAGAAACAGAAATAACAATCTCTCCGTAATACCAATTACTTAAAATCTTTAATTATGCAATGACACCAAGCAATAATTACTGTTAGGAAAAAATCAGCGTAACCGCTGGTATGAAAAGATGTTGAGAATCAAGCAATAGCCCAAGGGAAAACGTATCTATTCTTTATTGTCAAAGTCACTTTCACCATAAATTATATATATGATGATTTACCATATAAATATTTACCAATTGGTAAGTTGAAAGGGTAGGTGATAAAAGTGATGAAGTTCAATGATAAAATTAAAAATCACATGAGAACAGACATAGCATATACAACAGTAGAGGAGCGATTAGCAGATGTCATCTTTAAAATGTCAAAAGTAGGAACAGATATAGCTGTAGTAAAATCCAAAAACGATATTGTAGGTCTGATTACTACAAGTGATATTTACTCAATACTAGTCAAAGAGGTTTTTGAAGAACGGGCTAAGGTAGCAGAACTTCCTAGAAAGATAGAGGATATAAAAGTCATAGATATAATGAGAGGTCCTCCAACCAAGAAGTTTATGACATCTTGTCAAGTTAATGGCCCTAATCCTTGTGTTCAGACAGATGAAAATACTACCATTGAGGGTGCTATTAGGATAATGGAAACGACTGGGCTGCATCATGTTTTAGTTACTGGAAGGAAAAACGAGCTTGTTGGGACAATCTCTTCTAATGATATTATCGGGGGGTTTGGTAAGAGCAAAACCAAGAACGATTAGAGGGAAAAGAAGGCTTATTTCAAATTATCCATGTAATATTATTGTATGATTACAAAAATAATGAATAAATAAGGAGGAATAATTGTATGAAGACACATGTAAGTATAATAGTTAGTAGTGAAGGTGGGTTAATGTCAGAGGTGGCAAGGATATTTAGTGAACTTGGGTTTAAACCAACTCTTGGAATGCATGACTTTGTATACAAATGGGAAGAAACCAGAGTGACACCTGAAAAAGTCATTGATCTTGTAGATAAAGTGCAAACAAAACTAAAAGGTATGAATGTAGGACTTCATTTTGTGACCGATTGATAAGTCCAATTTAAAGTAAAAAGAATTCTGTGGAAGATTTGAAGGAGTCATTACTATGAAAAGAATTTACATGGATCATGCAGCTACTACACCGGTTGATAAGGAAGTAGTTGATGCAATGTTACCTTATTTCACCAATTTCTATGGGAATGCATCCTCTCTGCATTCTTTTGGGGAGGAGGCACATTATGCTTTAGACGAATCAAGACACAATGTCGCGGATGTTTTGAATGCTGAGCGTGAGGAAATCATATTTACTGGTGGCGGTACAGAATCGGATAATATTGCGATAAAGGGAGTGGCATTTGAGAATAAGGATAAACGGAATACAAAGGGACCTCATATCATTACATCAGCGATTGAACATCCAGCGGTTTTGGAACCCTGTAAACATTTGGAAAAGCAGGGGTTTAAAGTTAAGTATGTATCAGTGGACAAGTATGGCATGGTGAAGATCGATGAATTAGAACAATCGATTTCGAAGGACACCTTTCTAATTTCCATTATGTATGCCAATAATGAGATAGGTACAATAGAGCCTATTGAAGAGATCGGACGTATTGCTAGTGAAAACAACATTGTGTTTCATACAGATGCTGTGCAAGCTGTTGGTAAACTACCAATCGATATTAATAAACTTAATGTTGATTTGTTGTCTCTTTCTGCTCATAAGATTTATGGACCGAAGGGTGTTGGAGCGTTGTTTATAAAAAAGGACGTAAGGATTGTTCCTCTTGTCCATGGTGGCGGGCATGAGAGAGGCCTCCGTAGCAGTACAGAAAATATTCCAGGTATCGTTGGCTTTGGTAAAGCCTGTGAATTAGCGCAAAAAAGAATGGTGAAAGATACACAATGCATCAAAAGCCTTAGGGACAGATTGGTTAGAGAGGCGTTGGGAATAGAGGAGAGTTATCTTAATGGTCATCCTGAGAAACGGTTGGTGAATAATGCGCATTTTTATTTCGCTGCTATTGAGGGTGAATCATTGATTTTAAGACTTAGTGATAAGGGGATTGCTGCTTCCACTGGTTCAGCGTGTTCATCGAAGAAGCTACAGCCATCGCATGTTTTACTTGCCATAGGTTTAAAACCTGAGCATGCACATGGGTCCTTACGATTGTCATTGGGTAGAGAAAATACCATAGAGGATATCATATATGTCGCTGATGTTTTGCCAGAAGTCGTGAAATATCTAAGGAAAATGTCTCCATTATGGAAAGGATGAAAGAGGGTTTTTGTTTTATGGCAAACTGGGGGAAATCTAATATTCGAGATTATACTGGGTGAAGATAATGAGTATTGAAGTAAATGGTAGTAAGGTCAACTGGATGCAAAACGAAACAATTAAGCAATTATTTAGAAGAATGAGATATACTTTTCCTCTTGTTGTTGTAAAAATTAATAATAAAGTTATTCATAGAAAAGATTTTTCAGATGTAATTGTTTCTGATTACTCTCAGATTTGTGTTATTCATATGATTGGTGGTGGATAAAGTTCGAGTTTAAGTCATCAAAAAAACGGCTATAGAATGATCCAATTGGTGATAAGCTTGCTGCTGTAAGCATGGAAAAGAATGGGTTGCTTGTCATTGATTAAAGTCGAAGAAATTGAACAAATGGTAAAAGGTCTATTTGGGTTAGTTATAAAGGAGATTCCATGGAAATAAAGAGGTAGTTGGAATGGAAGATAAAAAAATTAAGAAAAGAGTAAGAGAGGGGTATGCTAGAATTGCGGATCAGAACTCTTCTTGTTGTGGATCGGTAGAATCGTGTTGCGGGGGCACTGCTTCAGCGGAGGATATCAGCAGAAACATAGGGTACACAGAAGATGAACTGAGAGCAGTTCCTGAGGGTTCGAATCTTGGTCTCGGTTGTGGGAATCCTACTGCCATTGCATCACTTAAGGAGGGAGAGATCGTTCTCGACCTTGGTTCTGGTGCAGGGTTTGATTGTTTTCTTGCTGCACAAAAGGTTGGGAAAACAGGAAGAGTCATTGGTATAGACATGACACCGGAAATGATCGAAAGAGCAAGAGAAAATGCAAAGAAAGGCAAGTATGAAAATGTTGAATTCCGGCATGGGGAGATTGAAAAATTACCCGCAGACGATAGTTCTGTTGATGTTATTATTTCAAACTGCGTTATTAATCTCTCGCCTGATAAAAAACAGGTTTTCAATGAGACATATCGAGTTCTTAAACCAGGTGGCCGTCTTGTAGTGTCAGATATTGTTTTAGTGAAGGAACTCCCAGATTACATAAAGAACTCAGTTGAGGTATATGTTGGCTGTATTTCTGGAGCTCTTATGAAAGACAAATATTTGGAGTTAATAAAAGAAGCTGGTTTTCAAAATGTAACTGTTACTGATGAAACTTCGTTTCCCATTGAATTGATGGTTAATGACCCAACTGCACAGGCAATTATTAAGAAGGAAAACATAACTGCAGAGGAATTAGAAAAGGTAGGCAATTCTGTTGTAAGTATCAAAGTGGCATGCAAAAAATTATGAGGTAAAAATAATAGAACCCTAATCGCCCTCACATCAATCAGACAAATATTGGTTTCTGCTAAGAAAAAAACGGGATTTAATCCGTGCTGTATGACCATGGCTAAAACACACAGATTTTAATGTTTTAGACAATGTCAGAAAGCATAGAAAAATACTAAAGCAAAGAGAATATTTCCCCTCCATATAGGGGCTCGTGGTCTAGTTGGTTATGACGTCGCCTTGACATGGCGGAGGTCTTGAGTTCAAATCTCAACGAGCCCATTTTACCGTCTGTGACAGTTTTTTCTTTTGGTACAATATTTTTAGAATAAGGGTGCCAAGTTATCTCTTGTACGTGACTAGTATGAAATGAAGAGGGGGAATGAGTGTTTCTTGTGTTTCACTGGAGATTCAATAAGTATTCTAACAATGGAAAACGCTGAAAGAGCCGTTCTAAAAACTGAAACGATAACGGGTTGATAGTTTTAGTTCTCGGTGTTGCAAGAGAAACCTGTATATAACACTGGTCACCACTAGCTTCCCTGTTGACTATCTTTATACCTCCGTCGAACTCTTTATTTTTCTTATCCGGTGCAACAACTGACACTTCTACAGTAATTAGTCCATCTTCGGGGGTTAGATCATCTCCATTCAACGGTGTAAATGTCCATGTGCCCCAATCTGGATGGGATTCTATCTCCCAGTCAAGTTCCGAAGTAGGTTCTCCAACGTTTTCTACAGTAAAACTGCCAGTGACTACATCGCCCGGTTTTATGTCGATCCAACTGAGGGTCCCATTACAATCCAAGTCAGGGCCAGCATCATTATTCAGAATGTCAACTATGATGCCTTCAAGTACAGTTAATTCATATGGTAATTCATCAGGCAATAGATACCATGCGTCATAACTTCCACCCCACCCAAAATTAAGATGATAATATTCATCAGTGTTATAACCATCAATCACCAGATTATGCCCTGCATCCCATCCTGGAGTAACTACAGCCAGGTGTGCTGGTAAGGCATCCTTTATGTTTTGCGACAATCTATCATATAGGTCGGTATCACTATTATCTAATAACTCAACTGTATTACAATCAAATTTAAGATATGCATCATATGCCTGATTTACTCCAAAAGTACCAAATCCTCCAGAAGTATAGACTTGAGTTGCTGCAACTCCACAAGCAAAATTAAGAGTTGCTTTGCCCTCATCTGTAATCGAGAGTTGGTTATCATAATGATATGCAAGAGTATCAAGATAGTCATTTAGTTCCGGAAAAGAAGGAAAATCATATTCCTCATGATCATTATCAATCCAGAACCGATTGCCATAACTGTGATAATAATCGTCACTGTCATTAAAAGCCACGTTATTGGTAGTTTTGTGATAATTCAAAATCTGGGCCATGGCAACCGCAGGACATCCTGCAATACTTCTTTCGTCTCCATCCATGGGGCAAAAATCGTTATAAGGTGAATTCTGGTGCCATTTCGTTTCTATCCATCCCTCTGTTGGGGTTGTTCCTTCTGGAGGCCATTGCTGAAAATCTACGTTTACCAAAACTTCGGTTTCTTCGTTTAAGAATTCACTCCATAATGAATTTCTGTTTTTGATTATGTTTTCTGGTAGTTTTTCGATATTTTCTAAACGAAGTCCAATATCTGCTTTGAGCATCTGAAGAAGAATATTATCCTTGGAAACATCGCTCTGGAAATTATCGGTGAACGAGTAGGTAATTACGGGTGGAAGATTAGAATCTGCTGACACTACAATATAACCTTGAGGTTGCAAATTAAATACATAAAATAATATTATATTTTTGCTACTCCCATATAATTCAATTGAACTCCCAACAGAAAAATCATCTGTTTTTCCCAGTTGGGAAAGTTTCATATTTGCAACTTTAGTAGCAGATTTTATTCCTATTTGCTGCTGTTTTTGGTCAAATCCTGCACCAAAAGTTTCATTACCATTTATGCCTGATACAACACCAGCTCCCAAAAACAAAACTATTATTCCAAAAGCCATCGATTTTTCACGTAGATTCTTTTTACTCATATTGTTTTTCCGCCTTTACATTTTTACAAAATATAATAGAGTTATTGATATATAAATATTTTACATAAAAAATGAAACCACTATCCTTCATTAAATAATCAATTTGTAACAGATATTTACGATAGTTAGTATGTTTGTTTTCTGGAAAACTTAGCATATATATTTCACTTCTGGAGTTATTGTAATACATTTTTAGAGGAGTTATCAATTTTTGCGCCTTGATTTGGTAGATAAAATGTTTAAATTTCTCCGAGTTCATTTACTCTTGTCAGCTAACGTTTTTCCAGGATAAATCTTATAAATAGGAAGCTTATACGCTATCAAACCTTAAAAGGTTGTATATATGAAAAAACCTATATACCAAAGTTGAATCTAATTTGGAAGGAGGTAAGATATTATGGCAGATAAACCGCACTTGAATCTCGTAATTATTGGTCATGTCGACCATGGAAAATCTACATTAGTTGGAAGAATATTGCTTGAAACTGGACAGTTTCCTCAACACATGCTTGATAAATATAAAGAGGAAGCAAAAGCAAAAGGAAAGGAAAGTTTTGCTCTCGCATGGATTTTTGACAATCTAAAAGAAGAACGAGAACGAGGGGTTACAATAGATGTAGCTCATAAGAGATTTGACACTGATAAATACTACATAACCATCATTGATGCTCCAGGGCACAGAGATTTTGTTAAGAATATGATCACTGGAACATCACAGGCAGATGCTGCTGTTCTTGTTGTGGCTGCTCCAGATGGAGTGATGGCCCAGACAAAAGAACACATGTTCCTTGCAAGAACTCTTGGCGTTAAACAAATGATTGTTGCAATAAACAAGATAGATGATACAAAACCAGCATATGATAAATCAAGATATGAAGCAGTAAAAGCTGATGTTGACAAGCTTGCAAAAAGTGTAGGATACAAGGATGACCAAATACAGTATATCCCAGTTTCTGCATTCGTGGGAGACAACGTTAAAGAGAAAGGCAAGGTAGATTGGTGGTCTGGAGATACTATGCTAAAGGCAATTGACAAATTCAATGTTCCTGAAAAACCAACAAACTTGCCACTCAGATGGCCAATTCAGGATGTCTATACCATAAAGGGAGTGGGTACAGTTCCTGTTGGAAAAATAGAGACAGGGGTTATGAAACCTGGACAACAATTAATCTTCAAACCAAGTATGAAACCTGGCGGTGTTACCGGAGAGTGTAAAACCATTGAAATGCATCATGAACAGCTAAGTCAGGCGATACCTGGTGACAATGTTGGTGTGAACTTGAGGGGCATAGCCAAAAACGAAATTAGAAGGGGAGATGTGGCAGGACCAACAAATGATCCACCAACCGTCGCAAAATCCTTTACTGCACAAATCATGGTATTAAACCACCCATCAGTTATTACAAAAGGATACACACCAGTTTTCCACTGTTACACAGCACAGGTCGCATGTAGATTTGAAGAAATCCAAAAGAAACTTGATCCAAGAACTGGGCAAGTAAAAGAGGAAAACCCTGACTTTATAAAAACTGGAGATGCGGCAATAGTAAAGATTGTTCCAACACGCCCAATGGTTATTGAGTCTTCAAAGAAAATCCCACAGCTTGGAAGATTTGCCATTAGGGACATGGGACAAACAGTAGCTGCAGGTATTTGTTTAGAAGTAGAAGAGGCCAAATAGGCTTCTCTATTTTTTTGTATTCTCTAAAACAAAAAATTGGAGCACATTGGAATGGCACAAAAGGCACGAATATCACTAGTAAGTACCGATGCGAAAAAACTTGATGAAGTTTGCAGTCAGATAAAAATGATCGCTGAACGAACAGGTGTTGCACTTGGCGGACCTATCCCATTACCTACAAAGCACCTTAAGATTCCATGTAGAAAATCGCCCGATGGTGAAGGTACAGAAACATGGGATCGTTGGGAGATGAGAATACATAAACGTCTCATAGATCTTGATGCTAGTGATAGAGCACTCCGTCAACTCATGAGGATACAAGTTCCCGATGGAGTCAATATAGAGATTGTCCTGAGATCCTAGGCAAAAACTCTTTTTATCTCTTTTTACTTACACATGTCTTAGTTGTAGCTATATGCCGAGGTAGCAAAGTCTGGCCTAACGCGCCGGCCTTGAAAGCCGGTTCTCCGTGAGGGGAGCAGGAGTTCGAATCTCCTCCTCGGCGTTTTTTTCATGAAGGCTATTTGACCCATTTATTTTACATAAATAATCACTCAGACTATAGTGTAAAAAAGTACTAATTCTTATTCTGTGATGCTTAGCAATTTTCAGCATATCTTTATCAATTGTTATTGTCGTGCGAATCTTTGTCATAATACGAAAAAGTATATACTATTTCCCATAAATGCTTTCTCCCAGAACATAAAAAACCAGCTCGTAGTTAGGGTAGTGAGGGTAATTTCCTTCTTTTTATTACTCTTTTCTTTATCTTTCTTAAAAAAGGTTAAAATTTACCTCACTACGGTTACTACTAACATGGACCAAAGATTACACTGTTTCAATATCATATCGCAAATAAGCGTCATCGTTATCTGAATCTTGAGTTCCATCGTAACTTCCATTTGTGTAACCTGAGGTATCTTCACCAGTCCATGTTTCTTTTTCGATGTCTACGTTTCCAGAATAAGATTAAGGCTATAGCACAGACCCCAAGGAATAATTCAAATCCAGGAGTACCTTCTTCATCTTCCGATGGCTGTTTTTCGCTTAACCATAAGAATTCTACTGTTACCCAGTCATTGTCTGTCATATCTAAGTCTTTCCACACACCTTCTGATAAATCAATCCCAGCAGGGTTTGATACATATCTCTTGGCTGCAGACCATCCTTGAAGGTCATTATTCCATTGAATTTTCCACCAAGAATAATTAAGACCATTATCAGAATTTTTCGCTTCGACGGGACCATCTAAAACAGTTCCAATATTATCTATATCCACTGTTCCAATTACTATCCCTCCAGGTGAAGACCTAACATTATAACCATCTGTATAATGGGTGAATATTGTCTCCAATCCCAAACTGATCAGTTTCTGTTGATATTTTCATTAAATAAGTATTCTCATCAAACCCTTCGTTGTAAGGAGGAAATCTTTCAAATGCAGCTTGTGCCTCAGGCATTCCTTGTAGAAGGTCCTGCCACATTTCTCTTTCACTAGAGGGATTCCAATAATCATCTTTAGTATTCCACGGTCCAACGTCCCAAACAGGTGCCACAACCGATTTTCCATTATATTTAATACGAACTTCGTAGTCATGTCCATGCTCGCTGTCATCTTCGCATTTTACCTTTGTAGATGGCAAGGCTACGAAATGATCATTTTCTTCGATCATATGTCCATTTGCAGTTTCTCCTCCAATAAGTCCTTCTCTTGTGGCAAAAACAGTATACACTGCAATTTCACTATAGGAGATATCCTCGACATCCTTAACCCTAGTTAACTCATAGTATCTACCTTCGGTAAATGTCGCCGGTCTTTTCATATAACCTGGTTCATTACCACACATTTTCAGAGAGCCTCCATCGAGTTGATAAATAAACAGGGAGGTTTTTCCATTGTATGAGTCGGTCACAGTGTTGTCAGCAATTGAATAATCGAGGTGTTTGGGAGATTGACTTGTATCTACTTTAAATGTTCCTGTATATTCTTCATAAGGACCAATAACATGAAGTGTATTTTCTCTAAACGTCCACGTCCACTCTCCAGGCCGACTATAGGGTTCGGTCCCAATCCAATTACCTTCAAGTTCAGTGCTGGCAGTTACTGACACGGTAAAAATTAAGGATACAACTGTGACAACAAACAAAAATATTATTCCAAAAACCAAGCCTTTTCTCAATAATTTATCTTTCATATCATTTCCCTCCCTGGAACTCAAGATGTTTGTTTATATGACAAGTTCTCCTTCCACACTGTTTGAATCATGATTTTTTGAAAATGTGGTCCTCGGTTCCATAAGCTCCTCTTAACACAAGTGTTTCGTCATTTGGAAAACTGTAACTCAAATTAAGGTATTCGGTTTCACCAAGACGATCATAGGCAAGCATAAATGTATTACCTTCAACCTTCCAAGTACCAGAACGAATTTGATCAGAACTACCAAAACGAGTTAACCTTGCTATTCCATCCGAATATAATTCAAGCTTGTCCCAGTAAAAATAACCTCCAGTATATGTCCATGTCCCCACAAACTTGTCCCCTCCACCATTCTCGGTACATCCACTCAATCCAACAATCAACAAAACCAGCGTCATTCCAATTACAATAATTTTAATTACATTTTTGACCTCCCTAAATATAAAACTTGCAGAATTGCAATATATTATCCTATCATGTGTATTATCACTTGTGGCAACTGTAGTATCTATTACATTAGTAATTGCCCAACTCCAATCAGTGAAGTGAATGATATTTTCTTGTTGATTATTATTTATCTTTACCTTGAAAAATTATAAAAATGAAAAACCTACTAGGTATTGCTCCAACATCCAAGAACAGATATTTTTGTAGAAACCTCAAAATATCTTTGGTATTATCAAGCTTAGGTCGATAATATTTTTTCTACATGGTTAGATACTCTTTAGTAAAAACAGTGTTATTTGTTTGATGGATGTGAGGATGATAAAGTCTAGTATTTTACTATTCGCTATTTCTTTCTCCCATGTGTGCATCCTATTATATTTCCATTCTTGTCAAGTTTATGGTCACCTACAGCAATTGCTTTGAAAGGATAGGTGCAGACACCGGTGTCTTCATCTTGGAATTTACATTTAATACATTTCATTCAATCACCTTAAATGTCTCCAACCACCAGGAGTCATTTTTTCAACAATTAATCCACCGTCGGAATCCACTGAAAGCCTGTAATCTTTAGAATTCTCATATCCCAGCGGTCCTTCAACTGCTGTTGTAAGTTGTAACAGTTCATTATCTTTTAGTATCAATTCTTCATCAGTTTGAGATTCTTTCCTCGTTTCATCTATGTTCATATTTTTTTCTCCTAACCATTGACCACAATCTTCCTCAACCTATGTAGATCTTAACAGCAATCCTTTTATAAGACCATACAACGCTGGTGTATTGAGGTTTAGAAAAGGATAACATTATATTGTTAATTATCTTAAGTCACCAAGTATCATCTGGATACATTTATTTATGTCCTTGTCCACAAAATAGAAGAACGCATATCTATTCTGTTTGAATATTACTTATGAATACTACCGTACTTGTTTTAGGAGATGAATCAGACTGGGAGTCCTACAATCTATTTTCTAAGCAGTTGCAGAAACAACATCAT
>JAUWWG010000044.1 GCA_030616985.1 Thermoplasmatota archaeon | reverse complement strand
GTTCCCCTGAGTTTACTAACTTTTTGACTCCCACCTGCTACCCCATGATCGGTTACGTATACATATGGATAACCAGTCCCATCGGTATCAACAATAACAAATTGATGCCAACCTGAAGGAACATCCACATTCCAGAAAATACTTCCATCTTCACAATTTCTTGCTATAGTTCTATCATTTGCAACATGAACTATTTCATATGTCCCATCGTTGTCTAAATCACCAATTGCACAAGGACAATGCGGATCGATATAAGATGTAGTGAATTCTTGCTCCCAGAGAATATTTCCTGTTGATCCATCGATAGAAAGGATTCGTCCGGTGTTTGAAGAACCATGCTTTTGCCCTGCAACAAACAACTCATGAACCCCATCTCCATTAATATCCTTAGAAACGGGGCCAATAAAACCATCAAAGCCAGTGGTACAAGTCCATCTAAGAGTAAACTCGTCAGGTGGTGGATCTGCTGTTATTGAGAATATTGAAAATAGGGTTATAACCAATAATATGGTTATAATGATAGAACAGAATCTACTTCTATAACGTAGTTCTATTTTCATCTAGTCTACCTCTCAATGGATTAATAATCAATTGGATAAATCTATAAATGGTGATAGATATAAACTTTACTATCATAGTTTTTATTATTTTTTTAACCTATCTTTTACCATTTTCTGTGTTGCCAATCATCATGAAATATCCTGTTATTTATGTTATATAGATTTAATATGTTAAAATGTCAATGTAAAACACTTATTTTATAACGCCTTTTTTTTACATACGCCAATTTGTTTCTATATTAGCCTTAATGTCATGGTTGTTTTTGCTAGTTGGTTTTTAAAAATCTAACAACTTGTCTTTCATCTACCTTATCTTTCTAATCTTTTTAATCTTCGTCTCAATTTTTTCTATCTGGCGTGTTAATACAAATGATACAATGTTATCTCTAAAGGATACTGTAAAACAGACAAGGGCGGCTAGTATAACTCCGATGACTCCGATACCAAGGTAGAACGGTAATAAATTTTGTTCTTCCGACTGTTTTTCTCCGACTCCTGAAGTAATATTTACAGTCATGGTTTTGCTATAGGTATTACCATTGTTATCTGTTATTACAAGAGTAACAGTATACTCTCCTGGATTTTCATAAACATGTTCTGGACTAACGCCACTTCCAGTTGTTCCATCGCCGAATTCCCACTGATAGGAGACAATAATACCATCTATATCATAACTTCCTGAGGCATTAAAAACGATGATTTGATTGGCCGATGCATTACTTGGCACATTGACATCTGCAACAGGTGGTATTTCTCCAGATTCTACTTGTGAAACTGTGACACTAAGAACAGGCGACCAACTGCTATTCGAACCATTTTCATCTTGAGCCATTACTCTAATGCTGTAGTTTGAAATTGCACTCCAATGATGGGACATGGAAACTGATATATTTGAAGACATAAAATCTGACCAATTGCTATAATTTCCATCGCCCCAGTCAAACCGATACCGTATTTGCTCTCCATCGATATCATAGGTTGAACTCATATATTCATATTCTACACTTATTTCAACGAACGTAGGGCCAGATGGTTTAACAGGGGTTTCTGGTGGATTGTTTTGTCCGGTGGTATCGTTAGTATCGCCCCCAGGTGGAGGAAAACCTCCTCCATCACCGTCGCCATCGCCATCTCCCCCGTTAGATTCTGTAGTAAACCAATATGATTTATTAGTCCAATTTCCACTGCCAGTATCCATACAAGATACATACCAAGTATATGTTGTAGAATAATCTAGACTGGAGATACTGCAAGATTTACTGCCATTGCTTGATTTATTTCCTGAACTGCTGCCAATGTTAGGACTTGTACTAATTGTATAGTTAAACGTGTCTCCATCCGGATCTTGAATGTTGATACTAAGCGAAGCGGTACTTATTGGCACGTTAGCTAATCCATTTGTAGGATTAGGGCTACTAAGTATTGGATTGTTGTCTGCCGATTGAACTATTGCACTTCCATTGTTTATAGCAATAGAAACATATTCTGTCTCATTTGTCACACCAACGCCATATAGATTCAGGGATGAGGTACCAATAGTTGATTTAGCAGTAATTGAAATATTAACTAGTGTTCCATTATTGGAAACATTTCCTGAACCTAGAATCAATCCGTAGACATCAACAATGCTACCAGCGTTGTTATCGATGGTACCAGAATTGAAAAATGTGACATAACCGTCAAAAATATCTCCTTCTGTGACTGAATTAACTTGGAGAAGTGAAGCATTAAATGATAATTTGAATTCAAATGATCTAATCGGTTGATCGGGAGCACAATATACTCCAATAGTGAAAGTTTCCTCAAGTGGGACAGTTCGACCTGAAGGACTAATGCATACAGTAGTTTCAAAATCATCAGCAGTAACAGTTGTGCTCACAGACAAAGCAGATAGTATAATAATAACTGTCAGAACACAATATCTCCATCTATCAAAAATTCTCATATTTCATTCCTCCATTACACCCACCATGTTCCACCATAATTATTTGATAAAAATACAATATCAAGGACTTTTATCTCGCCATTATTGTTAACATCTTCACGAATCCAACCAGAGGAACCTGTTTCGTCAAAATGATTTGATACTAGATTAAGATCAAAAACAATACAGTCCCCATCGTTGTTTATATCCCAGTTAGGTGGTACAGAAAGAGTAGAGCCACTTGAAACATCAGTGTTATCACTGGTGTCGTTCGCCCAGATAAAATAGGTGTAATTGCCATGTGATAAGATGGTGTTATAATAGTACTGATTGGTTCCGCTGATTTTTGTCATAGAAACATTAGTTGTACTGCTCCCAGAATGTGTAATATTTATGAACACATTGTTCACTTCAACATTATCTGTTACTGTACAAGTGAAATTCTCCCAGCCAAAACCACTCTCTGTGTCGATTGGATTGGACTGTGCAACATTCATGTTGGATGTCTCTGGGGCGGTAGTGTCTCCAGGTCCTTCACCGTCCTGGGAGATTTCAAAGCTGTGACTACTCCATACATTATTACTAAAAGATATGTATCCAGAACCATTAGCCGTAGGATTTGCAATTTGTGTGCCGTTTCTTTTGACTATGTAATCGGTACTAGCAGTAAAACCAGAGAAATCAAATAAAACATTTCCACCTGAAGTGTCTGCATTGAACTCAATTACCTTATCTCCATCACCCGCACCTGCAATATCGTCATTTATGTAAACAAGGGTTATTGTCATGTCATTTGGAGCGGTAAGATAGAAACCAGTGTCATTGAAAATGATGTATGTGGAATCAATGATTATGATGCTAAAACCCATTGTTTGTTGCACCGTATATGTTTCATTTCCAACAACAAATTCAAAGCCTGGATTGATAGTTACAGCTGATATTTTACTGGAAATAAAAATCGCGAGTACAACAGATACCAACATGACGAATCTTTTATTGATTAAATCCCATCTCTCTTCCATTCTCTCCTATATTATTGAATACACGTGAAACTTTGTTATTAATATTATATAAACGTGATGCGCTAAAATGTCAAAATGAAAAAACACACTTGTTAACACCGGTTATTTCCAATCGATTTGCAAAAATACTTACATACTGTCAAATCAGTTTTACATAAGGAAAAATTGTAAAAATAAATTAGAGGGATAAAAACAAATTCTAATGTCTTATGAGAAAGCAAATTCTCCTTTAAAGATTCACAAAACTTATTTAACGTACATTTAATGTACACAAAATTGCAGTATTGTTATATTCTACGCTAATGAAACTCAATAGATTCTCTTCACTGAACAATAAAGAGTATTACGATCTTTATACCCACCACGTTTCGCCATAATGATTTGATGCAATAACAAGATCAAGGACTTTTATCTCACCGTTATTGTCAACATCTTCACGTATCCAACCAAAAACACCTGATTCATTGTAGTGGTTGGAAATCAAGGTCAGATCAAGAACAGTACAGCTACCGTCATTGTTTACATCCCAATTAGGCGGCATGGAGAAATCATGGCTACCTGAGATGGCAGTGCTACCGCTGGTGTCATTGGCCCAAATAAAGTAACTGAAGTTTCCACATTGTGAGAAAGCCGTACTTGAATTATAATAATAGCCATCAGATCCAACTGCATTCATAGAGACATTGTTCCATGATTCATCTGGATTTGTGATATTTAAATACACTTTGTCTACTGCTGCATTATCTGTTACATCACATGTAATATTTACCCATCCAAACGTAGAATCTGTATCTATTGGATTAGATGATATAATAACAAGATTTGATATCTCGGGTGGCGTTTCATCGCCAATAGCAAAGACATGAGTAGGTGAAACAATACCATTATTGATTGTATCATCAGCCCATATGAAATAACTATACGATCCAATCATACTGTAGGTTTTGTTGCAGTAATAAGTACTTCCAGTCTTATTTGCAGTTATGGAGATGTTTTCAAAACTGCTATCTGGATAAGTAATATTCAGAAATACATCGCCTACTTCAATATTATCTGTTATTGCAGCTGTTATATTGACATAACCACCAATTTCCTGTGGACTTGGCGTTGAAGAAATATCGGTGATTTGTGGATTATCATTGTCTGTGACCGTAACGGATGCTGCAGTCGTTGTGTTGTCATTTCCGCATGTGTCCTCGGCATAAATGCTGTATGTCATATCAGAGGTGCTAGATAGGTCAAGGGTAATGGTTTTCTCGAAGTAATTTCCACCAACATGAGTCATAGATTCGTTATTGCCCAAAGAACCATGAGACCAATCAACTTTTACAGTTAATTCACTGGCTATATCTATATTATCTGTAACACTTACATTAAAGGTATGTGTGTCGCCCGTATGGCCTGTGGATGGAGAATTATCGCCAAACTCTGGCGCGGTTGCATCAACTTGTACAGTACCGTTATTTACCTCGAGAGGAACATATTCTGTCTCGTTTGTCACACCAGCGTCGTAAAGACCAATAAATGAGGTTCCCGTTACATCTTTTGCAGTAACACTTATACTTACAAATGTGCCATTGTCGGTGACATTCCCTGTACCGGTAATCAACCCATAGATGTCAACAATACTACCTGCGCTATTGTTTATAGTACCGGGATTGAAAAAGGTAGTATAGCCAGCAAATATATCTCCCTCTGTAACTGAGTTAACTTGGAGAAGTGAAGCATCAAATGATAATTTGAATTCAAACGACTTAATCGGTTGACCTGGATTGCAATAAACATCAATAGTGAAAGTTTCTTCAGAAGAGACGGTTTGACTTGAAGGATTAATGCTTACAATTGTGGTTTCAAAATCATCAGCTATAACAGTTGTGGTTGCAAAGAAAATTGTTAAGAGCATAATTGTGACTGCTAAAGCATTTAATTTTGATTTTTTTAAGATATTAATCCATGTTTTATTCAACACTTATATCCCACATCTCTCCCAAACTCTTGCGTGCTAACAAGCAGTGCGATATTCTTTATCACTTATGTTATATAAATCTACCCTGTAAAAATGTTAAATTGGAAAAATATGCAGTTCGGAAAAACGTCAGGAAGCGATGCAACCGATATGATTCTAAAACAATCTATCTAATTCTTTATGCTAGATTTGTGAACCCGTCTATGAATATATGCATAGTAACAGATGCAGATAGTCCAAACAATAATGAAGCACGGAAGATGTAACGGTCTGGCCATTTGTGTTTGCGCGATGATAAAATGATCCAAGTCAATGAGAGTACCAGTCAGCCCATAAAACAAGAGAATAAGAAGTGTGTACTTTCGTACCTTATTATTTCCTCCAAAGGCCAAGTAGGATATAGATCTTCTGGTCTTCCAATAAATCTTTGTAAAAATTGATTGATTACTTCTTGCCATGTCATTATCTCTCCACTTTATTCAATTTCATTCTGAAATATATATTTTATGAAGGTTAAACATAATAAAAACCTTTTTACTTTAACAATTACATCGAATGTTTTACTGTTTTTTCGTCAACCATTTCCACAAAGGAATATATTTTATTTTTATCTGTTTGCTCTAATTCCTTTGTAAGTATTACAATTTTTGCATTCTTGTTTTTTTCTTTAAATTCTAACAAACCTTCTTTTTATCCATATGAATTTATTTATAGATGTTTCTATGGGCATGTAATATAACTTGTAATTTTACTACACAAACGTGTAATTTAAAATTCGACTTTGTTCACATTGATTTCAGTACAGAAAACATCAGATATTTTAGCCTTGCCTGAATTAGATTAAGAATGACAGGTTATATTTGATTAAATAGTATAATGAAACGTCGGATCTCCAAAAACTACATCGCCGCTCAGGTACACGTCTCCAATCATGGATTCTGCAAGAGTTTGACCTTCTAATAATTCTGGTAGGGCATTCTCGATAAAACTCACTGGATAAGAAAGTCCATTTTGAGAAAGCAGTCCGAGAACCATGACCTGTACATGTTTACTTGTGAATATTGTTGATCCATACCAGAGGCAATCTATGCTTGGATTGAGCGTATCAGTATCAGATTGATCAGACCACCATCCACTGACATAACATCCATCCGCTCCAAAAAATGGCGTATCTAGTTCATCTACCATATCTGCAGAAAACCATCCACTCCCATCTGCATTGAGCCTTGTTCCAGAAGGATTGGAGTGGCCATGGACATAATACATTGCATATGATCCAGATAGCGACATTCCTATTTCTTCGTCTGTTGGATCTTCACCATAATATACGTTTCCATAGGTTTCCAACTGGTGGTACAAATCCTTTGAATAGGTGTTAATGTCAGAGCTTTCAAAAACCATCACATCTTTCGAACAAGAAATGTTCCTTTGGGTGGAGAATTTTTCAAAAGCGAAGATTATGTGTGATTTCTTTGTCTGGTAATCCAAGTTATGAGTTGGGTAGAGCAACGAGATGCAAATGTCCATTGTATATGGCTTACAAACGACACCTTGTTCTGATACTTCGTATTTATCTTCTCCGCCGGCTGTAGACCATGGTATTGTACTTGGTTTCTCCATGTATTCATAATCTCCGCCCAGTGCCGTATCGGTGTCCTCACCGACCATCATACAGGCTTTGATTTTATAAATTTCATAATAAGTTTCGATAATTTGATCTATCTTTCTAAAATCGTTATTTCCCTTTTTCAGGGATACGGTTCTTGCATTCCAACCGAGATCATCTTTTATTGCCGATACATAAGAGGAGATGGCAGTTGCTATTTCTGCATCAGAAGCGTATTGCGGTGAAACAAAAATGAGCATGTCTACAGGTTCTTGAATTTTTTGAAGTATGGATGATGGGTGTGTAATTGATAGTGCAAATTGAGGAGTGGCAAGCAGCATAGGAACTATCACAAATAGAACTGCGATTCCAAGTGTGGTTCTTGACAAGGTTTTTTTCATCTCCCTCCTCCATATCATTTTTATCAGATGTTATACTCCATTATTTTTCATATTTAAGCTTATCTTACGATATACTTTTCATTTCGCTGTATATAAATATTTTGTGTAAGTTTGTCGGTTTGTAAAAATGGTGTTTTAGAATTTTTTCATTGTAAAAAATATGTCTTACTGTAGAAACCAAAGCCATGTGTCCCTTCAGTGAATTTCCAAATCATGGTTACAATCATATTAGCAACTATAGTAACCATTCTGATAAAGGTATAAATTTTATTTTTTTGTTTTTAATTTCCTCGGCTCCTTTATAACCGCCTGTGATAACAAGCAAGTTTTTACAGCCTAGCTCTTCACTTGCCTTAACAAGGTTATCCACCTCTCGTTTCTTTGTGTTATAATCTTCGACATCATAGCATACTTGAATCAATTGTTCGATTCTTAAATCATGTTTTACTACAAAATCTACTTCTTTTCCTCGTCTATCACTCCAGTAATAAAGTTCTATATCTTTTTGTGAAAATCTTCTAAGAAGTTCTATCATTACTGCATTTTCATAAAGTCTCCCAATATCTTTTGAATGTCGGGTTGAGAGGCTGCTTATAAATCCGTTATCGATGAAATAGATCTTTCGGGGATATTGAAGATGATCTTTAATTTTATACGAGAAAATGGGCAGGCTGTGTGTAAAATACGAACTTTCAACATACTGAATATAGTGAAGTAGGGTGGTTTTACCAATTTCATAATTGAGACTTTTTAATGTATCATATAATCTGCTTATTGAGTATTGGGTTGAATTGAGAAGTAGCCTCATCATGGCCTTTAATCCTTCTTCGTTTTTCACATTGAACCGCTCAACAATATCTCTTCTGACAACCGTTCCATAATATTGCTGCAGTATCTCTGATTTCCTTTCCTCATCAGACAGTACAACTTCCGGCATCCCACCAAACCTAAGATATTCATCCAGAGCTCTTGTTACCTTTGTTTTTTCATTTTCAGAATATTATAAAACACTTGGATCTATCTTCATATTTTTGAATCTTAAAAACTCTCTAAATGAAAGTGGAAAAACCTTTATCTCAAGACACCTGCCTCTAAGTTCAGTTGGTATTTCTCTACTTGAAACTTTTGAACTGGAGCCTGTGACAAATATTCCAAAATTTTCAGTATCATATATTCTTCTAAGCCATTTACTCCAGTTTGGCATGTTTTGTATTTCATCGAGAAAAATATGTTGTGTTTCCTTTTTAAAAGTCTGTTTAATTGTTGGAAGCAACTCTGTTAAAAATTCTGTCTTTTCGGGTATTCTTTCATCATCAAAATTTATGTACACCTCTTGTTCTTTGTTCTGATCCTTGAGTGTTTTACTGATAAGTTGAAGGAGGAGATAAGTTTTTCCAACTCGTCTGAAACCGGTTATGGCTATGATTTTCCTTGGTTTCATATCTAAGTAGTTTTCTAGGTTTATTTCTCGTGGTATGGTGCTAGGGATTTTCCTTTCAATCCAAGACTGGAGAATTGTCCTAATTGTCTCGTTCATGGTACAATATATGTATATTATTGTACTACTTAACTTTTTCCAAGTACAAAATAGTATTTCCAGAATATTCTCTTGCAATCCTTTTATTTTTACAGATATTGGTCAATGATTTTGATCTAATCTGTGATTTGCAGAAGAGATCCATCTCATATTCATGCTTAGCAATTGTTATGCTTTCACATGTATGATATACTGGGATTTTACTCTATAGGATACTGAATTTTTAGAGATTTCTTTTTTACTTTCCTTTGAACACCGGTTTTCTCTTCTCCAGGAATGCAGTCATACCTTCTTTTTGGTCATGCGTTGAAAAACTTGATGAAAAATATGAAACTTCAAGAGCACATGCGGAATGCATATCGATATCGGTTCCCATGTTAACAAGTGCTTTTATAAAAGCTGTCTGCACAGGTGATTTACTTGCTATTTTCTTCGCTAGTTTTTCTGTTTCCTCTTCAAGTTTATCATTATCGACAACCATATTCACAAGACCAATTTGGTAGGCTTCCTCAGCATCTAAATTACGACCTGTTAAAAGAAGTTCTTTTGCTTTAGCACGACCAACAAGACGAGGTAGACATTGAGTTCCGCAAAACCCCGGTGAAATTCCAAGGTTTATCTCCGGCTGTCCAAGCTTTGCGTTTCTACCTGCTATTGTAATGTCGCAGTTCATTAAAACTTCGCATCCTCCTCCAAGTGCATAACCGTTAATCATAGCAATAAATGGAAGCCGCGATTGACGAATACATGAAAGCATATGATGACCTGCCTCAGCGAATTGTTTTGCTTCTAAGACATTCATATCCTTCATTTCTTTAATATCGGCACCTGCAATGAAAGCTTTTTCACCAGCGCCCTTCAAAATTACAACCTTAATGTTTTTATCTTTCTCCAAATCATTGACAGCGTTTGTAAGATCACCTATAGTTGCTGTATTAAGTGCATTTAGCATCTTAGGTCTGTTTATAATTATTGTAGCAATACCTTCTTTTTTTTCAACTAAAATATTTTTGTATGCCATAATCTAATCACCTATTACTTGCTGTAGTCATAGAATCCACGTCCGCTTTTTCTACCAAGGTATCCTGCCTGAACCATTTTTTTGAGAAGTGGACATGGTCTGTATTTGGAGTCACTAAATCCCTCATAGAGTACATTCATGATGTTGAGGCTGACATCAAGACCGATGAGGTCTGCAAGTTCTAATGGGCCCATTGGATGGTTCATACCTAGCTTCATAACACTGTCAATTGATTCTGCTGTCCCTGTACCATCCATAAGACAGAATATTGCTTCATTAATCATTGAAAAGAGCACACGATTGGATACAAATCCGGGGCCATCATTTACTTCAACAGGTATTTTACCCATCTTCTCGGCAAGCTCTTTGATAAGCACTGCGGTTTCATCAGATGTTATAAGCCCGCGTATGACTTCCACAAGTTTCATGATTGGAACTGGATTCATAAAATGCATACCGATGAAATGCTCAGGTCTTTTTGTAGCAGAAGCAATATCGGTTATAGGAATAGTCGATGTATTTGATGAAAAAATCGTTTCTTTCTTGCATATGCCATCCAGTTCTTTAAACAATTCCTTTTTTACTTTTACATTTTCAAAGATTGCTTCTACAACAAGATCCACATCTTTAAAATCCTCGAGTTTTGTGGTACCTTTTATTCTTGAAAGAATTTTTTTCTTTTCATCGACAGTCATTCTCCCTTTCTCAATACTCTTGTCCAGAAAACGTTCTATTTTGCTTATTCCTTTCTTCACATACTCTTCTTTGATATCTCTTAGAATAACGTTAAAACCAGCTTTTGCGGATACCAGGGCTATGCCGTGCCCCATTTGACCCGCACCAATTACACCTATTTTCTTAATTTCCATGAAAATTTCCTCCTTTTATCTTTCAATTATCATTGAAACCGCATTTCCCCCGCCAAGACAAATTGTAGCAAGACCGCGAGTTTTATCATATTTCTTCATCGCATGCATGAGCGTAACAAGTATTCTTGATCCACTACAACCAATAGGATGACCAAGAGCCACTGCCCCCCCATGTACATTGAAAATATCTTTTGAGAAACCAAACTCTTTAATCAACGCTATAGATGCAGAACTAAATGCCTCATTATGCTCGACCAGATCAATATCGTCAATGCTTAACTTCATTTTTTTCAGAAGATTTTTCACACCAGGAATGGGTGCTTCCATTACATACTCTGGTTTAACTCCACTGGTGTTGTATCCCTTAATTGTTGCAAGCGGTTCAATACCCATTTTCTTTGCCTTACCCGCACTCATAACAACAACTGCAGATGCGCCATCAGTAATCTGAGAAGCGTTTCCGGCAGTCACTACACCATCTTTCTTAAAAAACGGTTTGAGTCTGGCAAGTGACTCCGCAGTCGTACCTTTTCTAATCCCCTCATCTTTGTCAAAAATAATAGGGTCGCCTTTCTTTTGTTTAATCTCAACTGGGAATATCTCGTCCTTGAAACTACCATTTGCTGCAGCTTTCTCTGCCTTCTGATGACTCCGAGCAGCAAACTCATCACAATCCTCTCTTGTTATGTTGTGCCTCTCTGCAATGATTTCTCCAGTTAGCCCCATATGAAAATCATTATAGACATCCCAGAGTCCATCGTGCACCATGGAATCAATAAGTTTACCATCAAACATGCGATAGCCATACCTTGCTTTATCTAGAATATATGGGCAGTTGCTCATGCTCTCCATTCCACCGGCAACAATGCAATCTGCATCTCCCACTTTGATTGCTTGAGTTGCTAGGACTACGGCTTTAAGAGATGAACCACAGACTTTATTGACATGAAAAGCACCGATTTCATATGGTAAACCTGCATTGATTGCGGCCTGCCTTGCAACATTTTGACCAAGACCTGCTTGCACAACATTTCCCATTATCGCCTCATCTACATCGGTTGGTTTTATACCTGCTCGTTTCACAACTTCTTTGATTACGATGCCGCCAAGCTGTGGAGCTGAAAAACTCTTTAGACCGCCAGCAAATTTTCCCTGTGCTGTTCTTATACCTGAAACTATTACTACTTCGCTCATTATTGTACCTCCTCCAAATAATAAATACGATTTTGGCAATATGATTTTGACTTAAAATGTTTTCCAATCTTGTTTTAACTTTTTACGTCCACTTTTAGAGAACAAATATCTCCCAGTTCTGCGTCTAGTATGTCATCTGTAGCGATTTCTCCGACTCCCTCTGGAGTACCTGTCATTATTAAATCTCCCTTTTCTAGAGTCATGATCTCGGAGATGAATTCAATAATTCTCTCAACCGAATAAACCATATGATTTGTATTAGAACTCTGCCTTATCTCTCCATTGATTTTTAAAGATATATCGATATTATTTGGATTTGGTAAATCTTCTTTTAAAACAACTTCACTAATTGGCGCAAAGGTATCAAAACCTTTGGCTATACTCCATGGCCAGCCATTTTTCTTTGCCTCAGTTTAAATATCTCTCGCAGTAATGTCCAGAGCAATCAAATAACCTAAAATATAATCCAAAGCTTCCCTCTGTGATACGTTTTTACATTTTTTCCCAATGACAATTCCCAGTTCTACTTCATGATGCAAACATTTTGACATAGCTGGCATGATTATTGATTCGCCGTTGAATATAACAGAACTTGCGGGTTTCAAAAAAAGAAGCGGATCTTTGGTTACGTTGGTATGCATCTCATCTGCATGTTTTTTGTATGTTCTTGCCAAGCAGATAAGCTTTCCAATAGGCACGTTTTTTCTGTTGCCGTCTTTGAAGATATAATTGGTCATATGTCGGGCAATGAATCTAATGATTTAAAGATTTCATAACTTTTTAGACCAAAAGCAAAATTACTACTCCAATAACTGCTACTATGGCACCCAGCACACCACGCCAACTTGTTTTCTGTTTGTATAACACCCATATTGCAGGTATAATGAAGACTGGCATTAATGACATCAATGTTTGGGCGATACCTGCTTGAGTATATGCTACTGCGATCATAGAGAGCGTCACACCTATGAATGGCCCTATAAATGCACCAGCAGCAGTGTGCCCCATCCCTTTTTTGCTCTTTAATGCTTTACGCACTTCTGGCAATCTTCTCATGACAATTACGCTCGTCCAGATAAACAATGCCCCCATTATCATGCGTACAAATGTGACAGATAATGGGTTCATCATTATGCTAGGGTCAAGCCACATCCCTTTTTTGGCAAAAACAAGACCGATCCCCTGACCTATTGCCCCAATGAAAGCAAGAAACACCCCCCAAGTTTTTAATTTCTTTGAGATGGGCTTTTCATCAGAATTCTCTTCTTTTTCCAGTATAACAATAATTATTCCGATAAGCGTAACTGCTATCCCAGTTATGATCAGTGGGGAAAGAATTTCTCCCAGCATCAAATATGCGCCCAATGCTGCAAAAATAGGGGATAGGGACATAATTAAAACCGAACGCCTCGGACCAATTATAACAAACGCCGCAAATAATCCGAAATCGCCGATACCAAGACCAACAATTCCACTTAAACCTATCCAGAACCATTGTTCGCTACTTGCAGTTGGTAATAGACTACCTAGAAATATGATATGTGTTATACCTAAAAGACAAACTGCTATTAGTATACGATATGCGTTAACACTGAGCGAACCGATCTTTTTACCGGCCGATGCAAACAGTATTGAGTTAATTGTCCAGAGACATGCTGTTACTATTGCAGCTGTTTCTCCAATGAGATTTGGGTCCATGGTATTGACTGATATGAAAGGATAATACTAAAAATTTACAGTATTAGAAAGCGTCGTCTTCTTGTTATTATTGTTAATCGACAATTACTTTATGCCTATTCAATGCAGTAAAAAAAGAAAATAAATTTATTTTTTGTTGTTAAAACTAAAGATGCCATAAGCTTCTTTAACATATTATTGTTACCGTGCTTGGGGAGCCAATGAGGTTTGTTCCAAATTCAGCTATAAAAGATATAATACTTGGAGAAATAGGTGTAAATGATATCGAAGAGTTATTTTCAGATATCCCTAAAAAAATTGGTATTAAAAAACTGGACATGCCTAAGGGTTTGTCTCAGCAAGATACGGAGCAAAGGCTAAGAGGAATAGCAAATAAAAACAAGTCTTTTTATGATGTCACAAGTTTTCTTGGAGGGGGAATTAAACCACACTATATACCTTCTGTTGTTAAATCAATAATTTCACGTGCAGAATTTTATACTGCATACACACCCTATCAATCTGAGGCCAGTCAGGGTTTTCTTCAGGCGATGTTTGAGTATCAAAGTATGATTGCAGAACTTACTGGCATGGATATTTCTAATTGTTCGCTATACGGTGGTTTTACAGCGCTTGCTGAAGCAGCACTTATGTGTACTCGTATAAACAGAAAGAAAACCTTTGTAATCCCTCAAAATATTTCATGGGAGAAAAAATCCATTTTAAATAACTATGCAAAGGGGCCAGGTATAGAAGTCAAAGAAGTTTCATATGATATCAAAACTGGTAAAATAGATTTAGAAGAACTCAACAAACATGTTGATGAGAATACTTCTGGTGTATATATCGAAAATCCGAATTTTTTTGGTGTCTTTGAGGATAAAGTTGACGAAATTAGCGGTATTGTTAAGGATGCGGGTTCTCTTTTTGTCGTTGGAATTGATCCCATTTCCCTTGGTGTTGCTAAGAGTCCTGGAGAATATGGCGCGGATATTGTTATTGGTGAAGGAAGATCATTTGGCAACCCTATGGATTTTGGCGGCTCCAGTTTAGGTATCTTTGCTTGTAAGAAAGAATATTTACGGCAGATGCCAGGTCGAATTATTGGCATCACCAAAGACGCCGATGACAAAAGAGCGTTTTGTATGGCTCTTCAAACTAGAGAACAACACATTAGGCGGGGTCGAGCCACAAGCAATATCTGTACAAATGAAGGTTTATGTGTTCTTGCCGCGGTTTCATATCTTTCATGGCTTGGCGGCAATGGTTTGGAGGAGCTTAGTAGAATTAATTTTGAGAAGGGACAAAAACTTGCTGAAAGTATAGAGTTAATTGATGGTTTTGAAGGGATGTTTAGTGGTATTCATTTTAACGAGTTTGTGATCAAATGTAATGAAGATGTAAACAAAGTCAATAAAAAATTGTTAAGGAAGGACATCCAGAGTGGTTTGGTACTTGATACATGGTACCCAGAGCTTAAGAACTGCATGCTTTTTGGAATCACTGAGATGCATGCAGATGCCGATATCGAAAAACTTGTATCTGCATTAAAGGAGGTGTCTCATGTATAGATCAGCTGTTTATGATGAGCCATTGTTAAATGAGTTGGTATCATCTAAGAAGGAAAAAATTAAACCTCTGGGCATATTGCCTGATTCTCTCAAGCGAAATGAAAAGATCGATATTCCTGACATTGATGAGACCCAGGTTGTACGCCATTTCCATCATCTTAGTCAGATGAACTATGGCATTGATTCTGGAATTTATCCCCTCGGTTCATGTACTATGAAATATAATCCCAAGATATGTGGAGAAATCGCTTCTTGGGATGGTTTTGCAGGTACTAACCCTTACCAAGATGTTTCTACGATTCAGGGAAATCTTCAGGTGATGTTTGAGCTGGAACGAATGCTTTGTGAGATAACAGGTATGGATTATTTTTCTCTGCAGCCGGCAGCTGGTGCTCAAGGTGAATTCTTAGGGATGCTTCTGACAAGAGCGTATCATGAATTCAACAAAGATTTTGAAAGAAATGAGATAATACTGCCAGATACTTCTCATGGTACTAATCCTGCAAGTGCAGCTATGGCAGGATATAAATTAGTAGAAATTCCATCTACAAAGGAAGGGACAGTTGACTTAGATGTTCTTGAGAAAACACTCTCTGAGAAAACTGCATGTTTTATGCTTACAAATCCAAACACACTTGGTATCTTTGAATCTGAAATACTTGAGATATCCAAACTTGTACACGATACCGGAGCCTTGTTATATTATGATGGTGCCAATATGAATGCCATTATGGGTAAGGCAAAACCCGGTGATATGGGGTTTGATATTGTTCATCTGAATTTACACAAAACATTTGCAACGCCTCATGGGGGTGGTGGACCTGGGAGTGGCCCAGTAGGCGTGAAAATGAAACTAGAAAAATTTCTACCAGTGCCTAGAGTATGCAAAAACAAAAAAGATTATTTCTTTGATTATAAGGCCCCTGAATCTATTGGAAAAATAAAGGGACATTATGGTAATTTTTCAGTTCTGTTAAAAGCCTATGTTTATATTCTGATGATGGGCAGGGATGGTCTGAGAGAATCTTCTGAAATCGCTGTTTTAAATTCAAACTATATGAAGAAAAAACTACTTGATTCGGGTAGATATGAATTGCCCTATAAAGAACTCAGAAAACATGAGTTTGTATTAAGTTGTGAAAAACTAAAACAAGAAAAAAACGTTAGAGCATTAGATGTAGCTAAACGTCTTTTAGATTATGGATTTCATCCACCAACGATTTACTTCCCACTCATAGTAAAGGAAGCATTAATGATTGAGCCTACTGAATCAGAATCAAAAGAAGATCTTGACCGCTATGTAGATGCCTTGATTAAAATCGCAGATGAAAAACCAGAAATCGTGAAAAATGCACCCAACAATACACCAGTTAACCGTGTTGATGATGTAGGTGCTACTAAAAAGCCCATTCTCACTTGGAATATGATCTAACTTTGCTCTTCTGGTTTTTCATAAAGAGATAGCAATGTACCAAGTATTCCTGAAAGAACGAATACGATTGTTATAGAGTATATTCCGCTGTCACTCCATACGCCGTATCTGCTACCCCAATATATGTAGAAAACAATCCCTGCTGTAAGAAACAGCAGTGAAATTATCGTAAATATGCTAAAATTTTTCGTATCAATATTTATCATATTTTGTTTCACCTTCTTCAAATTATATTATATATGGGATGGGGGCACTGGGATTTGAACCCAGATCGGCGGGTCTCTTCTCAGGTCATCGCTCCAGTTATTCATCACAAATTCAGACGACCCTATTTTAATCATACCTAACTGGAGCCCACAATGATGCCGGGTTACACTATGCCCCCAACTATAGTTATTTACTTTCTTCT
>JAUWWG010000007.1 GCA_030616985.1 Thermoplasmatota archaeon | reverse complement strand
ATGGGTGTAAATCTAGAACACATAAAATTTGTATTAATGCGGCAAGGGCATGAAGTATTGGTTAAAAAGACGTTGGAAGCACTTATAGATACAGTGAGTAAAAATACTTCCGAAGGTTTTGCAGTTGTGGCCATAGATACTGCAATTGGAAAACTTGAAGAAAAACACAATATTTTAAGATATATTGAGATAGATAAATCACGATATGCAGAAGGTGCAAATGCTATCAGTATTATGCCTGAGATAAACAATGTTGAATCGTACAAGCTTGGCAAAGCAATTCGGGAAGTCATCAGGATGGTAGGTAAGGAACTTGGAAGTAAAACGGCTTTATATATTGAGGATTTTAAAAAGCACATCGGAACTAAATATCTTCATGAAATTGAAAGAATTGGAGTGAACCTACATTTTCTAGAACTAAAATTTGCTTAACATGGTTGAACACCAACAAAAAACTTTTAAAAAAAGCGATTAAATAGATCCCATTTTAACTCTGAAAACATGTAGATTTATTGCCATTGCAACTCGTTTATATTCATCTTTGTTTTGCTGACGAATCCCAAATGAATGGAGTATTAAGGGTGATAACATGAAAAATTATGCCTGTTTGGGGATTGATGTATGCTGCGGTTATTTCTGATGAGACTGTATTTGGGTTAGAAATTGATAAATAAAAGGATATAGATTCGTAATAAGGTTAGATGGGGATATAAAGTGAATGAAGGTGAACCTGAAATAGTAAAATTTTTAAGAGATGAGGAACGACTTGGTAAACTTCATAGTAAACTGCAGAGTAGTTATAAGGAATTAGAAATATTAGATAAACCGCCGGAGAATGTCTCAGATGATATGATTAGTGTTATAAGCGATACGGGAAGAAAAACAGGATATAGTGAGCTAGATGGTCTGGAAGAAAAATACAAAACTATCTTTGAAAATTCTGCTATTGCTATAACTCTGACTGATAGAAATGAACGAATTATCTTATGGAATAAATACACAGAAAACCTTCTAGATATGAATAAAGACGACCTGTATATGAAACCTGTTGAGTTGCTTTATCCGCCAGAGGAATGGAGGAGAATACGGTCAGAAAATGTACGGCAAAAAGGTATGCAGCATCACTTGGAAACCAAGATGGTCCGGAAAAATAACGAACTAATTGATGTTGATATATCGCTAAGTGTTTTAAAAAACCATAAGGGGAGAGTTATAGGTTCTGTTGGAGTTGTCAGAGATATTACTGAGAGGAAAAAGATGGAGCAGGACCTGAGAATCAAGGATAATGCCATAATGTCGTCCATTAATGCTATAGCCTTTGTTAATCTAGAAGGTGAGGTTATTTATGTGAATCCATCTTTTCTCAATATGTGGGAATATGATTCTGAAAATAGAATTCTTGGAAAACCAGCAGTAGATTTATGGAAGATGAAAGGGCAGTATATAGAAATAATGGATGCGTTAAAAAATGAAGGCGGATGGGTAGGTGAACTTACTGCCAAGAGAGGGGATGGATCATTGTTTATCGTCCAGATATCAGCAAGCATGGTCAAGGATGAAGAGAACAATCCTATTTGTATGATGGCTTCGTTTATGGATGTTACTGATAGAAAACGAATGGAGCGGAATCTTACGAAATTCAAGACAATTACTGACAGGGCAGACTATGGTTCTATAACATATGATATTAAAGGCAATATTTTCTATACGAATGAATCTTTTGCGCGTATGCATGGATATTCAATGGAAGAGGTTATTGGAAAAAATCGATCTACTTTCTACAACGAAAACCAAGTTGAACGTGTAGAACAATTAAATGATCAGATTAGGCAATCTGGTAGCTTTGTTGCCGAAGAGATATGGCATAAACGAAAAGATGGCACAGTTTTTCCTGTGTTGATGACGTCTACGTTGATAAAAGATGAAAAAAAGAAGCTTTCTTTCTTGGCTGCAACAGTAGTTGATATAACTGATATTAAAAATGCAGAAAAAAAGCTTCGGAGTAACGCAAATAAACTTAGGATTCTAAATAGTGAGTTAAACCTTGCAAAGGAAGAGCTCTCAGTATTAAACAAAAATCTTGAGGAAAAAGTCAAAGAGAGAACCGTTGAAATAGAACGATTACTTAAACAAAAAGATGAGTTTATCGGTCAGCTCGGTCACGATTTAAAAACACCTTTAACACCAATGATGACGTTACTTCCCCTTCTTAGGACGAAAATGAAAGATGCAAAATCAATGGAGATGTTGGATGCAGTTATTCGCAATGTACACTTCATGAAAGATCTTGTTATTGAAACCATTGATCTTACGGGAATTAATTCAACCAATATGGAGTTCTCCATCGAAGATATAGATCTTTTATCAGAGGTTAATAACATTATCAAAAATAATCAACTCCTTCTCGAGGATAACAATTTCAAAGTAGATAACAAGATTAATGAAAAGATTATTATTGAGGCTGATAAATTAAGATTTGAGGAGATTTTTAACAATCTTATTTCAAACGCCATTAAATATACTCCAGAAAGTGGTAGTACACTCACTATAGATGCAAAAAAAGGTAAGGATTTTGTAACCATTTCTATGAGTGATACGGGAATCGGTATGACTGAGGAACAACTTAGTCATATTTTTGATGAATTTTACAAAGCTGATGAGTCTAGACATGATTTGTATAGCCATGGTCTTGGACTCTCCATATGTAAAAATATTGTTGAAAAACATGGCGGTAAGATATGGGCAGAAAGTCCAGGGAAGGAGAAAGGAAGTACGTTTTACTTCACGTTTAAATGTGGTGGAGAGAAATAGTTAAAAAGATGTTTATAATAGTAGTTGGTGAAAAAATGATAAAAAAGATTATGATAGTGGATGACAATCCGGATATACTTCTTTCTATCAAAAATGGATTGGAAGATTCTGCGGAGTATAAAGTCATAGGTGCGGAAAGTGGTGAAAAGTGCCTTGAAATCTTGGAAGCTGAAATGCCCGATCTCATCCTACTAGATATTATGATGCCGGAGATGAGCGGCTGGGAAACTTACGATAGAATAAAAGAAAATGAGGTATGGAGAAAAATACCCCTAGTTTTTCTAACAGCAAGGACTGATAAAATAGCTAGAGATGCTGGTGACTTTTTAGGTGAGGATTATATTGAAAAACCCTTTGAAATCGATAATATCATGGAGAGAATTGACAAGATATTAGGTAGATGAAAATGTCCGACTCTAAAAATTCTGATGTTCTTAGGGGTGCATTACAATCGCTTTGTACTGTAGCAGGTAGGAGATCCAGTGAAAAATTCGCGAATAATGTTATGAGTGCCATAATCAAAACACTCGAACGAAAATATGTTTTTCTAAAGTATGTTAAAATCGAGGCAAAAAGCTCTCCAGATTCTATTGTTGTTTCTTCTCAAATAAATTCTTTTGAACTATCTGAAGTATGTAAGGCTGTTGGAGCTATTATTAGAGTGGTGCAATTGGATCTTAAAGATGCGGCGGGCCTTTTTTTCATAAAAGAGTTTGAAAGATATGCTGGCGAAGAGATTATTTCAACGATCATAAATAATGGTGTAGATCTAGATATCATGCAGCTGGAACAACAGCATTTTCATAGTAGGCGAGAAAAGAAAAAATCTTCTGCTGATGATGTAAGCTTGTTGGGCTATACGTGGGGTGATGTCACGTCTTGGAAATATGATGATAGAAACAAGGTCTGTGTTTTTTATACTAAAAATGGTAACGTATTAGATAAGCTAAATTTGGATGTAATCATAAAGAACCATGTTACTAAATTAACAAAAATTGATGAGGAAGAAGAGTTTCAAGAAGGTACAAAAGAAAAGATAGAACCTAACGAAAAAGAACTTAAGCTTTTGAAAATGATGCGTTCACAAGATATCGACGTTGAGATGGCTGTAGCATTACTTCACGTGTCCCGTGAGGAATTAGATCAGATGATACGTAAACTAACAAGAATTGAAATGTTAAAACATACTGATTTTGATGTTGTAACCCTGACTGATGAAGGTATAAATTATCTGTTAGAAAACGAGGGTATGAAACAGGTTGATAAGAACGCCCTTGCAAAACCTGTTTAATCTATAATTTAGTCCTCAATAACCTTCTCTAGTTTAATGTTTGGTCCAATGCCTTTTCTAAGTCTGGATTTACCAATGCTGCATGGTTGGCGCTTCAGTAAAGATTAACACCTATGAAAATCGGGAGTTATTTTGATAACTTGCCCTGTTTTCAAATGAAAGAAAGTTGAATGTAAGGTTTTTTAAAAGAGAAAGAGTTACAAAATTGTGGACTGGTGAGAATGAAATACAGAGATATTATAACCTTGTTTGTATCAATTTTTTTCATTTTATCGCTTGCATATAGCCTTGGTGTAGATAACTCAGTTTGGTTTTTACCTGTGATATTATTTATTACTCTGGCAATTGTGGTATATAAGTTGTGGTTATGATAAGGCTCTCACCTATTATTGCTATTTCATTTTATCTAATATTGGTGTGAGGTTTGTCTCCACTAAAAAACAATGGATGGTTTTGACGCAGTTTTGTAAAAATCTTAAGTTGATTGTGAAACAAAAAATAAGATAAATTGGGATATTGTTTAGAGTTGTTGTTAGTGGTTTGTGAACAATGCTCTAACGTTCAAATTGTGTATAGCCATGTCCCATATTTTCATAGATATTACATCCCATAAATTAGTATTAACAACGCTTACAATCTTGCCAATGATCTGACTTCCATAAATGTGTTTGTCAGTTAGGTTGCCATTGTCATCTATGATGTGGTATCTTTTTACAGAACTTATGCCGTTTATATTGCGGATTCTATTACAGGCTATTTCTCCGTCGTCTTTACAATATAGTATGACATCTCCCACCTGTATGTTAAAATCAGGGTGAGATGATTTTTGAAGAAGTATGTAATCTTCCTCTTTGATATCTGGCTCCATTGAATATCCGCCACTTTGAAGATAGAGATAAAAATCTGGATTTTCAAATGAATCTAGAAATGTATCTGTACTGATTAGCTGAGTCACTGTTATAAACGGAAGATTAACAAGAGAAATGAAAACACAAAGATTAAACACGTTCTTTACAATTTCTTTCATTTCTTTCCACCTCTTATATGATATGGTGTATCGTGGTAACATTTGCCATGAATATTATTTAAAGCCTTCCCGTCTAAATGACAATATGTAAAAATGGCAGGATTTGCGCTAAATGAGGAGTGGCATGATAAAGAAACGATTAGGAGATAATATGTTAGAAAAGTACTTTACACACGTCTTTTAGCTAGAAAGTTCTTTGTTATGTAATAAAATATATGGCGTTGGACATAAATCTTTTCAGCATCACTAAAAGAGATTTGTCTGGGAAATCATGGGTGAAAATCTTTTTGTCAATCACTATAATTATGATTATTAACTACATTTCTCCCTAAAAAATATAGGCAGCCTCTAATCATAGCCTTTTTGATTAAAAAAACCATTCTCTCCACTTTTTTTTATTTGATTTTTACACTATCGAAAAACAAAAATAACCCATTTTCCCATGAGAGATTAAGAAGAGATAACGACTACAAAACATGTTTATAGGATGATTTTACCAAGTAATTCTATAGCGTGATCTTCCTGCCATCTCTACCAAAATATTTGTGGCAGTTATTACAATACCAACACTCGATTTGATTTTCAAAACTATAAGTCAGTTTCCGGCTACATATCGGGCAATAATCCATCACCGTATTCAAACTCCTTTGTGTTTCATGTATGAATACAATAATCATTTTTAAAGGGTTATACTGGCATCCCTCAGGATTTGCCATAATTTGAAAGATGATCTATTTTTCTCGGAGAGAATAAGGGGGAGTAATGACTAAAATAAATATTTTAGTCGTGCATACTAAATTATGTTCAATTTAGTATATAATGCTCTGTAAGGTGCTTTTTACTCTATCGCCTAGCTTTTACAGATTAGAGTTGGGTTGCTTGGTCTTATAATCATACTTGAAAGAGCTTTTAAATTCTAAGGTGATATCTTCATCATTCTTAAGCAATAATTTAATCCACTCATTTTTTTCTCTTTGGACAGGAAAAGGGATTTGAACACCAGTTTACTAGTAAAAATAATGAATCTATAGAAGAGAAATGCTCCCGTTGAGAACCTATGCTAGGGGTACAATGCTCTTACAATTTTTTATAGAAATTACTAATTTTTAAGATATCATAGTGTTGGACATAAATCTTTTCAGCATCACTAAAAGAGATTTGTCTGGGAAATCATGGGTGAAAATCTTTTTGTCAATCACTATACGCTCAGAAAAGCTAGAAACTATTCAATGGAATAATCGTAATAAATTTTCGGTATCTCTTTTAAAAATAGCGGTGCATATCAATTCTCATAAAGCAAACAAATAGTATATATTGTTAATTTTTTGATTTTAATAATGACAGAGGCGGTTTCTGTCTTTATATTTCTCTTCCTCTTCTGTTTACTTCAAACATCGTTGTAATCTGACGTTCTTCTACCTGAGCCATGTCTCCGTCCTCGTATTTTACCACTAGCCATCTACTTGGTCTAGGATATGTTCTTACAACTATTGCTTTTTTTGTAGGTATATCTGGATCGACAGCATCTTTTACAAAGACTTCTATCCCTCTACGGATGCCTCTATCTTCTAACATTTTGATTCCCCTCTATTTGTATGTAATATTTGAATTACGGATATAAAGATTTAGGCGCAGAACACATGATGGGGAGGTTTAAATATGGTGTGGGATATTTGGAAAGGGTGAAGGTGGAATTGGTGAAATCAAAAGCTTTTCTATTGATGTTGACGTGCATTTTATTTACTGGTTTTTTTTCAGGAAATGTATTTGAGACATGCACTGCTGAAGATGAGTTTTATAAAATTTCCATGGATGCATCATCTGAATTCGTTAAAACCACGGAAATTGGCGGCGACACTTGGGTTTTTTTTAATATTAGTATTACTTTGTATAACTCGGGTAATATAGAATCTGATAATATAACGGTTAAACTTCAAGATGAGGATTCCAACTACACTCGAGAAGGTTTTGTTATGCCTGGAGAAACCAAGACGTTTATTTTTGTTGAGCATCCGTTGTTGGGTTTAGGTGAGCATAAACTAGGTGTCAGCTATTGCCCAACTGATCTATCTATCCCAATGAATGACGATAATTCTGGTTATACAACGCTTGCTGTTGAATATGGGGATGGTGACGGTGATAGTTCCACGCCAGGATTTGAAATTATTTCTCTTATATGCATAGTAGCTCTTATCATTTTAATAAGAAAAAGACAGAATATATAGAGATTTAGCCCGATGTTATTCAATTACCTCATAGCTGAGAACACGGATGTTAACATGATTAAAATCAGCCACATTTTCCCCATGAAATAGGAAGATATTTGGTTGTATTTCTGTATGCTCTGCTGGAAGATATTTTATTCCATATGGTTCGTCATAAAGAACATTATCATTGTTGTCGCAGAATTCTACAACATACGATACATTGATTAATTCATCCAAGAGGTTTTTGAAATACAAAGTAACCTCTATTCTGGTAATTATCTCCTTATCTTTAGTTATGTCTAAAGAACCATTTACGAGTTCTAATATATCTGAATCGAAAGAGATATTTTCAAAGGTTTTCTCTACCGATGTTGCTTCTTCCTGACACCCACTAAAAGCAATTGTCACTAATATTATGCTCACTCCCAAAAACACTAATTTTTTTTCCATGTAATATACCCCACCTCACTATTTACGATGTTTCCTATATTGTCTACAACATATATACATTTTTGTTTTATCGCGTTTATGGCTATTTTATGATGTGTATTGAAGAACAGAGATGTGCCTCAATATGTACAAACGGTTTTTGGGAAGTTATAGGAGAACGGTTCGCTATGAGATATACAAGACAAAACTATAGTATGTCACACAAAATATTACTTCAAAGAAAGATTCATATTTTTACTGTAAACAAATATACATACACAGGAATCGTGTTTTCATCAAAAACATCTTTGGATAGTAACTTGAAATCCTTAAAATAATGTTTATTTACAAAATCTTCTTTTGAAACACTATTCTGATATTTCACCTCGCGTGCCGTTTTAGAGCTAAGAACAAAATCAGTTTCTTTTTTGATTTTAGTAAAGTATACATCGTCTAAAACATTTTTCTGCTTTATCTTTGCACCGACAATTCCTTCAACGATTTTTCCTGTCTCTACAGTAATATTTAGCCTATCTGAAAATATCCTGACAAAAAATGGATCATACATATAGATTTTCTTGTTTTTATTGTAATTCACGGTGTTTTGTCCAATATCAAAAAAGAAGCAACCGTACACAACAAAAAGATTTGAGAGCAGTTCGAAATATGAGCTTATTGTCAAATGACTTTTGACAGACGATCGTTTCGCGAGCGAATCCCAACTAATGGGAGTACTGTAGCATATCAAAATACTTTTAATAATCTCTTTCAGTGTCTGTTCGGTCTTTCCTTCTTTCAGTACGTCGCCAATTATCCAAGAATAGTAGAGATCATAGATGTAATTTGGTATTTCCTTGTTGAGTTCATACTCATTAATGACTAAAGGGATACCTCCCGTGATTAGATATTTTTCAAAAAAAATCTTAAGTTTATTGCTGGAATATTTCAGTTCTTTAATAGTATCTGATCTATGTTTTTCGTACCAGTCAGGATTTACAAGTTTTACATATTCTCGGAACGTAAGAGGTAAAAAGAATAAATCTTTTCCATATTTGCCCCGTCTTCCAGGTAACCTTTCTGTGCCTTTTTTCAGATCTATTGCGTTTGATCCTGTAAGTATGAAACAAGAACCCTCTGTGATATCATTATCAATGACAAACTTAATTGCTTTCTGCCAATCTTTAATTTCCGTTATTTCATCAAGAAGTATAAATTCTGGTTTTGCGTTTTTTATCTTGCAATAGTCAGAATAATCTCTGAGAAGCGTTATTAAATCATCTTTTGAACTTAAATTGTCACACGACCAGTAAAATATATTCTCTTTTGGAATAGATGTTAATTTTTCTTTAATAAGTAGCTTGAGAAATGTTGTTTTCCCTATCTGGCGGGGCCCTCTAATTGTATATACGTTGCTCCTTCTGAACTGTTCTTTTAGCAACGGTGAATGATATACGTATCTAAAATTATTCAGTGCTCTGATATGCTTGTCGTTTTCTATGGAGTTTTTATGTTCCCACCATGGATTTAATGTAGCAAGGTTCATACTGTTATTAGTAATAACAACTAGTTTATAAATATTGTGTTATTTGTAATAACAACATTAAAGATTTACAAAATTGTAAGGGTCCTCTCATTTTGAACTCAGCCCAATTTCTTCTCTTTCTTTTCCTCCACCATCACTTTTAAATCTCCGAAAAATACTGATTTATCTTTATTTTACCTCTGTATTTGTTTTTTCCTCGTTGCTATTAGATAATAAAACATATATACTCTTATATTAATAATATTTGATAGAAGGTGCCTAAATATGAACAAAAAAATTACAATAATTATGCTATCAGCCATTTTCCTAGCAGTTACTTTTTCACCTACATCACTTGTAGCAGAAACTTCATTAGAAGATCAACAAAACTTCAGGGTTATCTGGGCAGACTCGAATATAAGCATCGACGTATCCTCACAACTAGATAAACCTGTCAGCATATCAGAAACAAAAGAAATAGATATAACCGTTAAATACAAGTTAGATCTAGGTGAATTTTTCGCAAAATTCCGTTTTGATGGACTAATAAGCAGACTGATTTTATTCAGAAGTATTAGCAAGGATATACCATCTGCAGAGATCAACCTGAGCGTGGAATGCCCTAAATGGTGTACTGCAACCGTGGAACCATCTAACGTTTCAATTAAAATAAGCGATGAATTCAAGGAGGCGAAAGCCAAAGTAACATTTTCTATCAATAAAACCGCACCTGCTTTCGAATCAAGCGATATTACCATAAAAGCAGAATATAAAAACAAAAACAACTGGGGAATACGGGATTCTAATGATAAAACAACCGTCTCATTTATGCCGGCGTACGTATCCGGATTAGACTATGAACTGGAAGCAGAACAAAATATTTCTCCTGTTAACAAGACAACCATACCAATAAACATCACAAACACCGGAAATGGAGAAACAATTGTAAATATAAAAATAGAAAACCCTCCTAAAAACTGGAACATATCCGTAGACTCAGAAATAACGATATCTGTTGGAGCGACAAAACAGATAGATCTAATTATCACCCCTGTAAAAACCTTTAAAAATGAGACAATACAACTCACACTTACACCGAACTCAACCTGTTCTGATACAAGCATAGGTGCTGAATACTTGGACGGAAAATCAGTCTCATTAAGCGTGACCCTATCAAATGATGGCAGCTTCAAAGAAGAAGACACTCCTGGATTTGAAATGCTGATATTGATCTCCATTGTTGTTCTTGTGGCTGTAGCCATCCTAATAGTATTATTGAAAAGGAAAAAACAATAAAAGCAATATTTTTTCACCAATTTTTTGCTATAAGCTTATAAGTTGGAATTATGATCTAAGGGACTCTTGACTAACACGGGTTTTTTACGATGCAAAGTATAGAACACATAGATGAAATATTCAGACTACTCAAAAAAGAACTAGAACAATACCGCCTTCCAATTGTTTCACGTGTAGAAGGAAAAGAAATAATTCATACTCCATTTACCACTTTGATGTCCTGTATTTTGAGTCTTAGAACAAAGGATGAGGTAACAGAACTAGCATCAATCCGATTATTGAAGAAGTACAACACTCCAGAAAAACTAATACAACTTCCAGAGGAAAAGATACAATCATTGATTTATCCAGTCGGTTTTTACAGAACAAAGGCAAAACGAATAAAAGAAATATCAAAAACAATACTGGATAATTACTCTGGAGAGGTTCCAAAGAATACTGACGAACTTCTAAAATTGAAAGGCGTTGGAAGAACAACTGCAAACATTGTGATGGAATATGGTCATAAAGAACAGGGATTTATACCTATAGATGTGCACTGTCATAGAATTCCAAACCGCTTGGGGTGGATCAAAACAGAAAATCCTGAACAAACAGAAAACGCTCTCAAAAAGATACTGCCAGAAAAATACTGGGGTGATTTCAATCACCTGTTTGTTCTATTTGGCAAGACTATTTGCGCTCCAGTTTCACCATTTTGCAGCCGATGCCCTATACAACAGTACTGCAAACAAATAGCTGTGACGAAAAATAGATAGGTGCTTTTGCACTCCAAACTTTATAAGTTCTTTTGTAGTTTCAGATATTCTTCTACCTCTCCGACTGTTATATCTTCCTTATCGCTTATCATGTCCACTAGTTTGTCTTTTTCATTCCAGTCAGCATAATACTTTTTTTGTGCGCCGCTCATAGCAAAGCTAATTCCCTTGCTTTCTGCAAGTTTTTTCAATTGTTTTTCTGTTAATTCATCCAATAACTCTTTCTTTATAGACATCTTTTTTCCTCCTACTATATGACAATGTATTTTACAAAGACAGTTATACATCCCATTGCTCGGTATAATATGGAAGACTAAATTAAACTTTTCTATTATTTTTATATGTGAATTTTTTCAAAATGAATCACGAAAATAATCGATTAACTTATTAATAAGAAATAAGATTCCATTTTTGGAAAGTGAGAGGATGGGATGCAAGAAAACAATGATAATTATTTTTCTAGAGATGATAAGAGGCCTCTAATTACAAGATCTCTGAGAAGAAGCAACATTAGAAAAAAGATTGCTGAATACCTTTTTGAGATAAGTCCCAGTGGTAGTTATACTTCTGAGATAGCATATCATGTTAAAACTACACCTACTAATGTTATAGGGGCTATAAGAGGAATGGAATCTAGATATAGAGAGGATGAATCGCTTCTCAGCTTGAATATAGTTGAGCAGACAATCAGTGGCAAGGATATAAAACTGTACAAGCTCACAGATTTTGGAAAAGAAGTCGTGGGAACCCTTAAAAAATAGCTGAAGTTCTTTCTGATCTTAAGTTGCTAAAAGGTGCGGTTAAACGACATCAGAATAACCGCTGTTTTTATGTTCGGCATCATCCAAAAAATATCTTTGCAATATTGTATAACTCCATATCAATTGTCTTTGATTTAGGGGTGGTGTCAGAGGGATTGAGAGGCATGGTTCTATTTCCTTGCAAGACTACCATTTTTCCAAAATCACAATTTTTTCATCAATTAATTACAAGTTATATTCTACGTTTCCAAAGGGATTGTGCTAACTATCTATTAAGTAGTTGGGTTTCTAATTATTTCCTTAAAGAGTCCAAGACTCTGCTTGCCTTCCTTGCAGAATCGTGCCACTTTGGCTTGTATGTTTTACGGATTTCCCTGTCGTATTCATCTAGATCGATTGTTTCCAGGATTTTCAGCCCCTCTTCGTAGTTTGCTTTGATGTTTTTATTGATTGCTCTGCCAGTTCCACCAAACATCAAAAAGGGTAAACTTCCTAAAAGTCTAAATACTAGTGGAAGTCCCTCTGGTTGCCAAACACCTTTTGCAGGTTTGATCCAAAGATCAGCCGGGTCCTCACCAAAATGAGGAATCGGGACTTTTTGTGGTGGACCATGATAAAAATCTGCGGAAACATCACTGATGGCCCATTTCCCATCTATTAATGACTCGCCGCTTCCATGAAGGACAAAAAAATTGAGGTTATCTACCCATTTTTGCACAAGAGGATCAGCTGACATATAAAGATTATAGAGCGCCTCTACTCCTTGTGGACTATATAATCTGTAGCGTGACTTAATACCTGCTGCTCTGCAGAGGGCAATAAATAAATTCAGTTTGTCGATGCAGGTTCCATGCCCCCATCTAAGACATTCTCCCGCTGTTTTTGGGCTTGAAAAGTCGATTCGTATACTACTGTTCACGAATTTGAAAACGCTTTCGGCATAGTCCCAATCTGATTTCTTATATGCCCCTAATTTATTTGCCATGGCTATTATGTCTGGGTCAAGGGGGTCGCACAGAAATGTTGGCCGAAGGTATCTTTCGTTGGAATTGCAATGTTTCATATCTTTTGTGAACTTTGGAATTTCATAGGGGAGTTTTTTTGGCCGAAGATTTTGTGGCCCATCTGGAGTACCTCTGTTTGCGTTCATTACTAGTAATGGATGACGGATAGATAAAAAGATAAGTGATGGTATTGATCTTCCAAACGTTTTTGTCCAGTCAAGATCAAAAAAGTATCCTTTTTCTTTCCACTCCCTAAGGCCCATTCTAATTACCTTTTTTTCGCTCGACTTTCTTGAATTCTTCAGCCATGAGCCCTCTCATGAGGTTTGCGCAACCTTTGGCTTCGGCGCCAGCCATTCTGGTTATATCTGATTCTAGTACAGGCCCAGGTTTGTTACAGATTGGGCATCTCTCCAATAATTTCACTCGATCACCAGTGATAATGTATCCAGGGTAGCTATTTGCAACTGGATCGAGGAAGGCAAATCGTCCCCATTCATCATATCCTATATGTCCTTGATTATCATCCAAGACCATTGGATGTATCCATGGATGAAGATGTTTATAGCGTCCTTCGCAGGAGATGGCTATTCCGTTCATCTCGGACATTCCATAAAGATCTAGGTATCTATCTGCGGGTATCCCTAATGTATCCTCTACCATTGTCGCAAATTCTTGTTCAGATATCTTTCTATTTTCAAATATTTTCCATCCACCGCCAGTCAAAATGAGGCTGTTACTTTCACCGAAATTGAGTTTCATCCCTCTTTCCTTCATTTTTAGCATCATACTATAAAGTTGGAAAGGGGGAGTAACCATGTATATTTGTTCTCCTGTTTTATCAAGATCCTCTAGCAAGGTCAACATTTTTTCTTCGCCTTTTATCATTGCTTTTTTAAGAGCCTTTAATATGAATTTTTCTTTGAGGCTCTTTGCATGGCCTGTGGACATGAGCCGAGCAATAGACATGCTGATTTCACGATCTGTAAGAAAATGTCGCTTTGGTTCACTGAATACATAACCTATTTCTCCAAGCCATCTTCCAATTGTGAGAAATGTGTTTGGAGATCCAGGATAAACATAATGGGGTTCGCCATTTGGTGGAGCGATTTCGACAAGAGATCTCACAAGTGCATAATAAAAACGATGAAAAGTGACTTTGTCTCTGAACATAAAGCTATAATGGCCAGTTGTCCCCGAAGAGTGATTCACAAGCCCTTCTATTCTATCTTGTGCCCATCTTAAAAATCCCTGTAAATCTTTTCCTCTATAATCGTAATTACCTAGCTCGATAGTAGAAATTCTGTTGAGCCATTCAAAGACTTCTTTTGGGTTCTCTGCAGGATATTCTTTAAAGAAGGTATCGGGAAGCATCGGAATTTTTTCTAAATCTTTCATATTCCTTACATCATCTGGGCGGAATTCGTATTCCTTACATAATTGGTTATAAAATTTGCTTTTCCCATAGTGATGATTGAGAGATTCTTTGATTGCTTTGAATCGCATCCTCTCCATTTTTTCCGTTTCATTAACTACATTATCGAAATAGGTGGGTAATCCGTAGATCATCTCATCCACGGTCGTCCACTGTTCACGTGGTCTGCCAAATAATTCATCTGCTCGTCTGGATAAAACATTATCATTTATATTTTCCATTTTTCATACCCCTTGGTCTGCTAACCTGGTGTAAACGATTGTTAAGCGAAAATAAACATCCTATTTAATGATTATGTTATTTACGCATTGTCAGTTATTGCATAGAGAAAGAATATCAATATTTATATACTTTGTCTTATAAAATATCAGTAATTGCCGAATTATCCTAAAGTTAGATAATACTTATATTTACTAATTATATAATCTAGAACACCGAATACGTTTTTTCCCTCTCGTGAGAAAGATTTACTATTTTTACCGGTCAGACTACCTTCAAAGACACTATGGCGTCAACCGTGTTCTATCCCTTGGAAACAAGATACATTCTCTGATATTTTTGATGTCAAGTAATTCCATCAAAAACCGTTCAATACCAAATCCAAAACCACCATGTGGGGGCATACCATAGCGAAATCCCTTAAGGTATGACTCAAAATCCTTGGGGTTAAGATCACACGTCTTCAATCTCTCTTTCAACAACTCCACATCATGGATACGCTGACTACCGGATGCAAGTTCAACACCTTTACACTCTAAGTCAAAACCACGTGAATATTTGTCCCCTTCAGGCATTGTATAAAATGGTTTAGCCTCTAACGGATACCTGGTGATAAAATAAAATTCATGACCTTCGTCCTTCATTATCTCACCAAGAAGCTTTTCGTCTTCGGTACCAAGATCATCCCCCCATGCTATCTCACTGCCTTTGTTATTCAACTTTTTGATCACGTCATCATAAGTGTTCCGTTTAAACGGTAATTTCGGCAAAACAACATTTGCGCCTAAGACATCAAGTTCATCTTTACACTCGCTTGCTTTTTTCCACATGTTATAAACAAGACCTTCCAAGATTTTCATGATGTCCTCTTCATCGTTTATGAACGCCATTTCGAGATCTATGGCGGTAGATTCATTTAGGTGCCTACGAGTATTGTGCTCTTCAGCTCTAAAGTACCAGGCAATTTCAAACACTCTATCCAATCCAGTTGCCATCAGCATCTGTTTGTATAACTGTGGGGATTGAGCCAAAAAAGCTTCCTTCTCAAAATACTTGATTCTAAAAACATCGGTACCACCTTCAGAAGAACTGGCGATAATCTTGGGGGTGTGCACCTCGATAAAGTTCTGTGTCCTCAAAAACTCATGAGCTGCTGCAACGACGACATTTCTTATTTTAAAAATCGCCTGATTCCTCTGTTTCCTTAGGTCAATAAATCTGTTGTCTAAGCGAGTTTCAAGCTCTGACTCCACCTTATCTACAACACCCAAGGGTAAAGGCGTCTCTGCAACAGATAAAATCTCTACTTCTTCGGGTAGAACCTCGTAACCATTCCGCACTTTATCATTCGCCTTACAAAGTCCTTTCACAGCTATGACCGACTCACGTGATATGGAAACTAGCCTCTCAAAAAGTTCCAGATTTTTCTTTTTAAGGGCTGTGATTTGAAGAGTCCCTTTTTTGTCGCGTATGATAATAAATGCAATAGAACCAATATTGCGAATATCTTCAACCCAACCAGAAATAGTGATCAGTTTACCATAATCTTTCTCTGTAACATCCTTTGAATAATGACTTCTATATGATTCCATATTTCACCTGTAATTAAAACAACGAATTTAGTCTTTTTGAAATGAACGACAACGTTTCCTCCAACATTTTTTCATTATCCCAAGATCGAACCATTTCCTTAAGTTCTTTTTCCTCTTTATTTTTTAACTTTTTCACCCATTTTTCGATATTTGGGATCGCTCTAGTAACATTATCAACAATTGTTATGTTTGCCGTCCTTGCAGTTCTGGAAATGGGATTTAAATCAATGGCAATAACTGTCTTTCCCATATTTCTTAACGATTGACACCTGTCCCCATCTTCAAGGGGGACAAGTACGACATCAGCAGAAAAAATACCCTCTCTGTCACATAAACCTCTATCATGGTCCAGGTCTGGAATGCTTGCATCAGCTGTCTTTCCGTATACCTCTTTTGCTCCATTATTTTTTAATTCTTTTACAATTTTATCCACGCGAACGTCGGTTCTATGAAAAAGATTAACCTCAAGCTTTGCAGGAATGAGGTCAGCTAAACTAATACATTCCTCAGGGGCAAGGGCAACGACATTCCCATTGATGGAGATCACCGGATTTTCAGCGATAAGTAATGCAGCTGCGGCAGTTCTTTCTGCATCATCGGCAAATGATGTGGTTTTTTCACCAATTAGATAATCAAAAGCTTCTCCCCGACCATGGGCAATCAAACCTGTCTCATGGGTAATGCCCTTTTTCATTGCCTGTGAAATTTTCTCTCTGGTTTTTAGAGAAAGATAACGTGGATGGCTTTCAGGTATTTCTCCCATAATTTCAAAAAGCAATGTCACAATCTATTTTAAACTTGGTTATAAAAGTTATAAAATCTATAACTGTACTATCTCAATGAATCATGTAACACCAGGCGACAATTTTGATTTTGGATTATCCATACATGTTTGGCTGAGGTGCATGACCTGCTGTAGATACCATTGGTTTTGCCTGCTTATGGAATTTCTGCAATTGTTGCTCTATGCGTTCTGATTCCTCGTAGAGGGGTGCCACATTTATTTCTGTATCTGTTATAGTAGCTATGACGTTTATAGCTGATGCGGCAGCTCTGGCATCGGGATAATTGGGATGTGCCTCAGTTAGAATCGAAATTACTTCAAAATCTGACTGTTTGCCTATGTTAAGTAGAACTCCTGAGACACCTGCTATAATGCCATTTTTGAATTGTGCAATATTCTTTGATATTAACATGCGTCTAGCACTATCAGTTGATCCTATTGCATATGCGTCAGATACGCTGTCATCTTTTGAAGATTTTCCTTCGACAACCATTCCCTCAGGTGATATAAGAAGTTTGCATTTTTTTTCGGTGACCCATTTCATAATAGTATCTGAGATCGAATTTATAAGGTGGGGCTTTGGTTTAAACTCAGAAACAAATATAACGATTTTATTCCCAGTTGCCTTGTCTCCCGCGTAGATGCGAACTGGAGATAGCGGTTCACCTGTATGAACAACGGATAATGCAGGAAAATGAGAAGATTGCATACAGCCTATTTGCCTAAGATTTAAGGCATCTATCAAATAATTAGCAGCAATAGTACTAACCAATCCTATGGAGGGAAAACCTGCAATAACGGTTGCTCCCTGAAGGTCTACGTCCTCAAAATCAATAATCTTAACATCATTCAATTGCATCACCATCTAACTGCACCATAATACAGCTTCTAGGATTTAAAATTAATTGGTGAAAATCTACCCTTTTACTACTCCGAGTGGGATAAACTTCACTACTTTGCGGGATATTCCTGCCCCATGTGTAATATCAACTACATTCCTAATATTTTTATATGAGCCTGGTGCCTCCTCGGCTGCAACTTTGAAACTTGCTGGGTGAACATAAATACCTCTGCTTTTAAGTTGTCTCACGATATCCTCACCACGCCATTGCCTAAGAGCCTGATGTCTGGATAAAACACGGCCAGCACCATGACATGTAGAACCAAACGTCTCTTCAGCTTTTTTTGTGCCATGAAGTAGATAGCTCTCAGTACCCATATCTCCAGGTATTAATACCGGCTGTCCAACATTGCGATATTTTAATGGGATCTCTTTTTTTCCTGGGCCAAAAGATCGCGTGGCACCTTTTCTATGAACATACACCTTTCTTTTCTTACCATCTGTCTCATGTTCTTCAAGTTTGGCAATATTGTGGCAGACATCGTAGACAATCTTCATTTCAAGATCCTCCGCGCTGCTACCAAGTATTTTCTCAAATGACTCGCGTACCCAATGTACTATCATTTGTCTGTTGCACCAAGCGAAGTTTGCTGCACATGCCATAGCCTTAAAGTAATTTTGCCCTTCAGGTGAGTTTACCGGTGCGCATGCCAGTTGTCTGTCTGGGAGCCAAATATTGTATTTTCTAACGGCTTGTTCTAAAACTCTTAAGTGATCTGTACAGACTTGGTGGCCAAATCCACGGGACCCTGTATGAATCATAACAACTATCTGTCCCTTATTAGTTATACCAAATACCTTGGCTATCTCGGGTTCAAAGATCTCTTCTACTTTCTGCAATTCGATGAAGTGATTTCCTGCTCCAAGGGAACCAAGCTGCGAAGCGCCACGTTGCTTTGCCCTTCCTGAGACCATGGATAAGTCAGCATATCCAAGACATCCATTTTCTTCTAAAAACTCGACATCTTCACCCCAACCGTATCCATGTTCAACACCCCAACGAGCACCTAATTTCAAGACATCATCAAGTTCTCTTGTATTGAGGCGGATTTTTGCCTTTGAACCAAGACCTGAAGGGACATTTTTAAATATCTCGTCAACTAGATTCTTTATTTTCCACTCATCTAAGTCGTCCAACTTTAAATTGGTTCTGACAAGTCTGACGCCACAATTAATATCAAAACCCACGCCACCAGGAGAGATAACACCATTTTCAGCATCAGTGGCAGCCACACCTCCGATGGGAAAACCATATCCCCAATGTATGTCTGGCATAGCCATTGCCTTGCCAACTATTCCTGGAAGCATCGTCATATTTGCAGTCTGTTCCAGGGCATTACCAGCTAAAACTGAAGGAATCATTTTTTCATCTGCGTAAATCACAGCTGAAGTCCGCATCCTCAGATTGTTTTTTTCTCCTTTATAACTCGAAGGAATCTCATATCTATAATCATCAATTTTGTTTAAAGGACCATTCCATTTCATTTTCTAGCACAAGTAAACCTAATGCAAAAAATGATTTATAAATCTTGAGAAAAACACAACTCTTTGTTTTTCTGTCTTGGAAAAAATATTTTTTTCCACCTCGTCAACCATATCAAAACGTTTCATCCATTCCAGCAACTTCTTTGTTTCCTCGTAATTTATACCCTTTATCTCTGTTTTCATGACAATATCATCGATGGTTATATTGCCATCTAGACTTCTTTCACACAACCGGTTGACAATTTTTTCAATGACTTCCGCTTTTTTATAATCTGCATGTGGAAGACCTTGAATTTTATAAGACCCGATCAGAAGAACATTTTCCATGGCTTTTTCATTTGTGACATATTCATTAATAATAGCCGCTGAATCATATAACTCCTCCAACCTATCTAAAGGATATTGCATACTAACCAAAATGTATATGATACTTACCGGTTTTTCTTCATTTAAAGATTTATAAAAATGAGTTCTAAATTCTCGGTCTCGTTTTCTTATTTTATTAATAAGTGCAATTAGTTCCTCGATTCTCTTTCTTTGCCAAAACATATTATCAAATTCCACGTCCAAAAACCCCCCTAAAAAACGATGTGCACTGGGGTAAAACACGTATATCCTGTATATATAATATATATTACATAACCTACGTACTTTACCTCTGTAAGGATGTATTTTAAAAAATTCATTGTTACCTCCATTCGATTCTATTAAAATCTTCCACCGTGTCCTTCCCTGCAAGATCTAGGTAGACTTGCGTCGTGTTAAGATTGGAGTGGCCTAGTATGCGCCTTAGATTTTCTAGGTTCATCCCGTTCTTTAAGCAGCAAACCGCAAAGGAATGTCGAAACGTATGTGGAGAGACGTGTTCGCGCTCGCCCCTATATTTGTATACTAAATTGCGTATTTGACGCTTCGAGATAGAGAATAGACGATCCTCGTGTCCTTTAGGGTCGGCATATAAACCTAGAAGATTCCCAAGCTCGTTTTCTAATGGAATAACGCGATCCTTGTGCCCCTTACCATCCCGGATGATGATAGTGGATTCCATTATGTCTTTTTTTCGGAGATTTACGAGCTCGCTGTTGTGCATACCTGTCCGCCACAAAGTAAGAAGGATTATGTAATCCCGGTATCGATGTTGTTTTGCTTTGTTAAGTATAGCTACAATTTCCCCTTTTCCAAGGTATTTCGGTAATTTTGTTCGTTTTTTGTCGGCTAAATATGTATACATACATATATATGCAACTAATGTTATAAATAATTACCGTTATTGGGTATTATCGTTAATGAAAAAATATTTATTTATTTTTTTTAAGCGCAATTAGAGTTAGAGAGTATTCTCTAATGGTATTGAATTTTTCTACAACATTTAATTCATCCAGTTAGACGATGCTAATTTTATAACTTAAAAATCCATCATCGTTCCAGTCAGTTTTTCCCGTATCATTGTCTATAGACCAGACCTCTGTTACGATGTTGTATGAAACTGTTACCCCTTAGCTTTTACAGATACAAACAGGGCTTGTAAGCATTATTGATAAGGGGAAATGAAATCAGTATAAACATATTGTTGCCAATGTTGTAATTTGAAAAAGGAAAGAGGAGGGGGGCAAAAATATGAAAAGTTTTTCCTCCTTCCATTTATTGCCGTAAATGATATGTTTTGTGTGCATATAAATTCTCCCACCAAAATGTTACAAATGTTACAATTAAATCTTTCACAATGTGTAACAAATGTTACATTAGTTTTACTCGCAACATTTATATTATATAAGGACATTACAATAATAAGTTATGGGAGGTAAAAAACATGAACAAGAAAATATTAGGTATTTTAGTAGTGATGCTGTTGATCGCAACTGTTCTACCTGTATTAGGTAGCTTTGAAGTTGATAAGAATAATATACGTAAATCTCCAGTTGCTAGGGATTGTTCATGGACCCTTTCATTTGAACAACCAAATCATTTTGATATTACACTTGATAAGCCTGACGAGTATTCATTTTGGCAGATGGATCCACAAGGGATTAAGAGTATTAATGATGAAACAAAAAATATTTGTCCCAGTGATGAGGGAGAAGTTTGTACAAATTATGGAGGACTACAGGTCGAAGTAACAAAGCCAAGAGATGGATATTTGTATCTTTTTGATAGGGAGATTATGAGAATTGGTTTCACAGTTGTTATAGGAAGTATCACCATAGAAGTTGAGACAAGTGATGATGTTGAAGGTGTTGACATATATCTTGATGATTATCTGAAATTCAGTGATTATACGTTGCCTTATTCACGCCTATATAATGAAAGATCCATCGGAGGTCATACCATAAAAGTAGTAGCATATGATAATTTTGAGGAGACCAATGAAAGCAATGAATTGGATTTTTTTATGATTAATCTGAATAAGCCCAAGGAACATAATGTTTTAATTAATGAGATAATGTCTGATCCCTTAGGTGATGATGCTGGAAATGAATGGATAGAATTATACAATAATGGAGATGACACTAGTATAGATGGATGGGTGATAAGCAATTCAGATGGAAATGCGATAGCAACATTGCCAGATTGGCTGTTTCCGCATGATACATATCTAGTTGTAGTTTTTGGAAATGGAGTGAATGATAACGATTTTTCTGATGGAAACGCCATGTTTTATACCGGCGGTAGTCAAGAGGTTTTTGACAATAATATGGACGAATGTGCTCTCTACAATGGAAACCCAAATGTAAATTCAATAATTGATTTTATTTCATACTGTTACGAGGAGGCCTATACTCAAGGGACGGCCTATGGATATGCTAGGAATGCGGGGATATGGGATGAAAATGAATATTTTAATCCATTGATAAAACCGTCACCATACGTATCGAGAAGACGATGGATAAATGAAGGATATTCAATTGGAAGAGATTCTTATTCAAATGATACTAATACACCACAAGACTGGGATTCGTCTGGTGGGGCTGATGCATTTAAAGCAACATTTGGTAGATGCAATTTAGATGCATTTGGAATAATCAATCAGGAATTGCTTTCAACGTTCTCTAAAGATTCTTATCTTGAGAAAAAAAACTGGACGATTATGGTATACATGGCAGATTGTGATCTAGAAGATGATTTTTTCAATCAACTTAATGATCTTGAAGATGTAGGAACAAACGACGATATGAACATCGTATTTCAGATCGATGGATGGAGGAGAACACAAGAATGGTATAACGATACGTCCGGGTGGCATCAGGCAAATCAAACTAAAACATTTCGAGGATTCCTTATGAAAGATAATACACATGGTTTTCTTAATTGGGGTAGAACCCAGATAGAAACAGATTCTTTCATATATGCGTATAACCCACCTGATGAGAAGGCATGTATTGGAGAGATAAACACTGGAACGGCCTCTCCGTTAACAAATTTTGTTAATTGGGCAGCTAAATATGCTCCAGCTGATCATTATGTTCTCATTCTTGGTGGACATGGTGCAGGATGGAAAGGTCTTCTACCAGATGCCAACAGCAGTGATGACTATCTTTACATGCATGAATTGAAGACTGCTTTGGATGGGGCTAATATTTTAACTTTTGATATTTTGGGATTTGATTGCTGTTTGATGGCTATGGTTGAAGTGGGATACCAGATAAGATTCACCGTGGATTATATGGTTGCTTCTGAGGAAACAGATATGGGATGGGATTATGAATATATTTTTGATCACCTTCAGAACAATATGCACATTTCTTCAGTAGAACTCGCTAATTACATGGTTGATAGTTATGAAAATCAGTTTGGTGGGGTGGAAAGCTGTTATACACTTAGTGCAACTCGGTTAAAAGGTGATTTCAACGCGTTGGTAAGTAAGATTAGCATGTTTGGAGAGAACCTGAAGACAGGGATGGAAGACTGGGGAGATTGGGAAAATGTTGTATTTAATCCTAATGGCGAAAAATCTGATAATTGTCAAATGGATGTTAGAGATAGTCTTGTGGATACAGAACATTATCATGATAGAAATTTCAAGGATCTATATCATCTTGCATACAAGATTGGAAAAAATGGAAATATTTATAGTGGATATAAAGAACCTTGGCAAGACATATTAAATTTGTTGGTTGAAGGTGGCCCAATTATCACTAATGAGATACATAGTAATGATCATGATGACTCGCATGGTCTTTCAATTTATTTCCCTCGAAATCAAGTTGATTTTTATATTCATGATCCTTGCGATGATGCCCTTACTACAGTGAATCCCTTTGATTATCCATGGCCATCTAATATAACCAACCCTCCTTCCACCTTGGCTATTTATGCAGAAGATTTTACGATTGAATGGGGGAAAGTTCCATATACTGATCCTCCAGGTCCCCCTCATCCATGGCCAGAGGCACTCAACCTTCTTTTTAGAGATGATACTCAATGGGATGAGTTTCTGCATCGTTACTATAAACCATGTGCAGATGCTGGAAAGGATCAAGAATTTATTGTTGATGATTGCGATGATTGTGTAAGGGTTACATTAAATGGTGGTGGTTCATCCTCTGCTGATGATGATTTAAAGGTTCATAGATATACTTGGGATTTTGATGCCACTATTGATAGTAAGGCAGGTATGAATCCAGATGTAGATGACATGGATAGAAGTGGGATTGATGATCTTGATGACGAAAAAGATGCAGAAAATAAATCCGTCACCAATGAATTTTGTGTAGGAACACACATTGTTACATTAACTGTTTGGGATGACCATCATCTTAAAAATGAGTCGCGGTGTAATGACTTTCCAAATGAACATTGGAAAACCGATCAGGACATCTGCATAATAACAGTTAAATGCCAAGAGGACGATGAGGAACCTGACACTCATATTACAAGTCCACAGGATGGAGCCACTGTCACTAGTCCAATAAACGTTACGGGATATGCCACTGACTATGGTGGATCTGGAGTAGCAGAACTAGATTATCTCCTAGAGTGGGATGGAGGGTCCTATGACGGAGATTCAATATATATTGATCCACCTGAAGAAGAGCAAGGATTCATATTAGGACCTCTTTATCTAGAAGATTATCTAGATCTCGAAGATGAATGGCTAAAAATCACTATTTATGCTATAGATGCTGCAGGAAATACAGGGTCGGACTCGATTACTGTTTATCGAGCAGAGGGGGAGGATACAACTCCACCAATAACTACTGCAACATTTGATCCTGAATTAAGAGTAGTTACACTTACTGCATATGATCCTCCACACGGAGATGATCCCATAAGTGGTGTATGTGGAACCTACTATTATATTGATGATGGGACGACACAAGAATACTTTGAACCATTTTCCCTTCTAGAGGGGACCCATGATGTTACGTTCTGGTCAGTGGATTGTGCTGATAATGTGGAAGATCCTAATACTGAGACTTTTGGGTGACCACCATTTGCGTATTTAACTGATGAAAGAAGAAGCGAAATCAAAGTAAAAGCAAAAGACGATTGATGTTCAAAGCGAATGGTCAGATCCCTTACCAATTAAAATGCCAAAAAAACAAAGCAATTAACACACCATTACTAAACTTCTTAGACAATCATCCACATATGTTCCCACTGTTAAAGTAATTACTGAATTTGCAATAGAGGATTACTAAAACCTCTTTTTTTCTTTCTCAGCCTGAGTTCAACAATTTTCCGTATTGACATTTTGACACGGTGAGTTTATATAGTGATATTGATAAATATTATCACGATATGAGTGGTTGGGATGAAAAGAGTAAAAGAAAATAATGTTGATAACTGGCTTTACTACATTAAAATACTAGGGAGACGTAAAAACACATCAAAGAGCACGTTTAGGGAAAAGACATGAGTTCGAATAATATCTTATACCCGTTGCGCCTTGTTCTTTGCTCCTACGTGGGGATTACACACCCCTATTGGGAATCCGAAAACAATACAACTGATTGTAAAATTACAGTAAAAGAAAAATTGTAGGAAACATTAAATCAATGAATAAAACTATCTTGCTTGGTAGTTTTATTACATAAAATTACTACAACAGAGGGGTAAAAAAACAAAAAATTAGAACACTCCAAACAATCGTGTTCTATTTCTTAGGTAGGCTCTTCATACGGTTAAAGTGGAAGAAGAGAATATTTAGTGATGAATAAGTCCCAAAGAATTAAGCTCTTCGGACAGTTTCTCAACTGCTTTTGACGCGTCTTCCGTACTTCTTGCACCAGCACAGACTATTTTACCTGAGGAGAAGAGCAGCAGAGCTACTTTAGGTTCCTTTATTCGATAAACAAGCCCTGGGAATTGTTCAGGTTCATATTCAATATTTTCCAAACCTAGGCCTGTAGCCACCTCGGTAAGATTGAGTTCTCCCCCAAGATTTGCCATGGCCACCATATTCTGAACAACTATATCCAGGTTCTTGTGTATATCCATACCTAGTTTTCTTAATTTCTCTGCTATTATATCAATAGTTTTACGTACGTCCTCGATGTTCTTTGCACCAGTACAATTGGCCTTACCGCTTCTAAAGAGAAGTGTGGCTGTCTTCGGATTTTTTAATCTATAAACCAACCCGGGGAATTGTTCAGGTTCATATTCGGCTTCCTCTAGTGATTGCGCTATCATATCTAAATCCAGTTTCTCTGCAAACACGGTAGATGCTACAATATTTTCCACTTTTATTTCTATCATGTAATACACACATCCTAATGAATATTATTTTACACTTTACTTAAACCTGAACAAACATGTGCTTTATAATACTACTTCTATGGTGCAATATTGCATTTCTCGCATTTCTACTTAAACTCATACCCAGGAAAAAAATGAAGTTTCTAGAAAGGTAAACTATGCGAAAAGATGGATAGATTCCTCCTGTTTCTAAAGACAAAATGCTAAAATGATGAAAGGATGAGAAACATCTTCAGTTAATCTGAACGTCGTCAAACAGAAAATATAAATGTAGTTGTAGGATTCGGGTTGCTGGTTAAGCAGTGAGAATCTATGGAGCTTGTTTGTAATATTGAAATCATAAAGGCAGGGGTGGATTTTGTTGTAAAAGTTCATTTACCCAATGGTTTAATTAGAGAATATCGTCATCATGTTTTTGAAGATGTACTTACTGAAATGGTCATAGATCTTCAAGAAGATTTGAGCGAATGATATATTTATGTTACATTATTGTTTTTTTGAAAACAATGACAACAGGTGCAAGTTAATCTCATTCTTTATTTTCTATCTGTTGTACAATCTTCTTTGAAATATTAAACCTGCTTACCTTTGGTATTTTACTACTCTAGGTTTATTTTTTCTTTCTAATGTATGGAACACCAGTTTTTTTATTCACTTTTACTTCATAACCCTCAGGTAGATCTACAGGTCCTCCATCCTCGGGTTCTGTTCTACTGAAGAAGTGAATAGTTCGTTTTTTACCAGGACTTACTGTGATTTCCTTCCTATAAAGGGCATAGGCTCCATGTCTATATGTTTTAGTTTCCTTTTGCTTCTGTTCTGGCACCTCATCTTTATGAAAAGAAGGTTTTAATTCCCTTTTTTCTTTAATGTTGCCATTAGGCGCATTTACAACGACATGCCACTTATCTTTTCTATCAATTCTTTTAGGTGCTTCATCTACTTCCCTTTTTATTTTTTTTGCGAGTTTTCTTCTAATTCCTTTTATTTTTGTCAACTCATTGGTTGATTTTTCCCTTAGAATATCAACAGAAATAATCCTGTTTTTATAAAGTAACTTGGCCGTTTTTTCATCTATGCTTTCTATATCTTTGAAAACATCAATTTTTCTCTTTTCTTTTGTAACTGGTAGTTCCTTTTTCTCCCATTCAGGTTCCTTGCTAGATGTAGATTCCCATTCTTGGGTCTCCCTTTTCTGCTCTGATTTTTCTTCTTTTACAGATTTGTACTCAGGTATTGCAACCTTATCAACCTTTTTTATTTTCTCTTCTTCGACTTCTTCATCAAGAAAGGTATATTCACCTGAAGTGCTTTCCTCTCTGGAGACTATTGACGCTGATTTATCGATTTCTTTCTCAATATCTTTCTTTATTTGTTTAGCTAATTTTCTTTTGATTCCCTTGATATTAGTTAAATCTTTTAGAGATGCCCTTCTTAAATCATCGATAGATGCAAGATTGTTGTTATATAGCAAAATGGCCGTTTTTTCATCTATGCTTTCTATATCTTTGAAAACATCAATTTTTCTCTCTTCTTTTGTAGCTGGTAGTTCCTCTTTGATTTTTTCTGCAACTGGTAGTTCCTTTTTCTCCCACTCAGGTTCCTCACCAGATATAGGTTCCCATTCTGGAAGTTCCTTTTCATGTTCTTCTTTTACTTCTTCTGCTTTAACTTCTCCAGCGTCTACAGGTTCCCATTCTGGAAGTTCCTCATTTATGCTCTCAGGGGATTTGATAACATCCGCTTTTTCACTTTCTATACTCTCAGGTTTTTCTTCCTTTGTATATTCTTCTGCTTTAACTTCTACAAACTCTGGTAAATAAGTCTCCACTTTCTCTACTTCATACAACTCTTCATCTTTGAATGGCTCCTCTTTTTGCTTCTCTACTTCTGGTTCTACTTGTTTAAATTCCGGAACGACAAGATTATCCTTCTCTTTCTTATGAATTGTAACGCTTGCCTTTAGGGAATCATCTTCACTTACAAAAGTTTCATGAATGTAACTAAAATTTCCATTATTTGATTTTGCTAATCTCTCACGTAGCGTGTCCAAATTTTTCTCATTTTCAATATGTAAATCTTCACTGTATGGATTATCTAAAATCATGCGTAATTTTTCAATGGTCTTTTTTTTGGATTTTTCATTTTCTTGCATGATATATCCCTACCATTCATTTCATGTTTAATATCGTTTTGCTAACTTACTACTTCCATAGTATGCTATTGTGCAACTTATAGCTACTGCTATAATGTTACTACTATTATAGTATGAAGTTTCCATTATATTAATATGTTTTCCCGATTTTGTCTGATTTTTGTAGATTAAAAAGTTTATTAAGTTATTATTGCATCTTGTGTCTTTTGATTCAAATGAATTTCAAAGGGCGAGATATAATCTCTATAAAAGATTTTTCAAAGGCAGAAATTAACCATATTCTTGAATGCAGTAAGAAAATGGTGCCATATGCCAAGGGTGAAAAGTATACAAATATATTGAAAGGCAGGGTATTGTCTTCTCTTTTCTTTGAACCCAGTACTCGTACACGCCTAAGTTTTGAAAGCGCTATGAATAGGCTTGGGGGACGGGTGATAGGCTTCTCAGATCCAAGCGGAACGTCTCAAAAAAAGGGTGAAAGTTTAGCAGATACCATACGTATGGCTGATTCATACAGTGATGTAATTGTGGTTCGGCATCCCCAGGAGGGTGCAGCAAGATTGGCAGCTGAATTTGCCGATGTACCAGTTTTGAATGCAGGAGACGGCGCTGGTAGACATCCGACACAATGCCTTCTTGATTTGTTTACTATTCTCACAGAGAAGAAGAAAATTGAAAAAAACAAAATTGTGCTTCTCGGTGATTTGAAGTATGGTCGTACGGTTCATTCTCTTGCATATGCCCTATCTCTTTATGGTGTGGAGTTAACATTTGTTTCTCCAGGGAGTTTAAAGATGCCTAAAGAGGTGATTAACGAATGTAAAGAATTAGGGGTGGAACCTAGATCCACATCTAGTTTGGAGAAGGCGATAAGCGATGCTGATGTTTTGTATGTGACCCGAATTCAGAAGGAGCGTTTTCCCGATGCTGAAGAATATAATCGCGTCGTCGGAATCTATAAAGTCGACAATGATCTTTTGAAACATGCGAGGAAAGATATTATTGTTATGCATCCATTGCCCCGTGTTACTGAAATTAAGCCTGAGGTTGATAAAACGCCGCATGCATTATATTTTAAGCAGGCGTTTAATGGAGTTCCTGTTAGGATGGCTTTGCTTTCTTTGATATCTGGGGGAAGATTATGAAGGAACTTAAGATTCAGACGATCAAAAATGGAACTGTTATAGATCACATAACTGCAGGTAACGCGGTTAAGGTCTTACATATCCTAGGTATCCCCAAGACTTCTTCCTCGACTGTAAGCGTTGCAATGAATGTAAAGAGCAAACTGGGGAAAAAAGATATTGTAAAGGTGGAAAACAGAGAGCTTGATCCTCAAGAGGTTGATAAAATAGCATTAATTGCTCCAAAGGCTACAATCAATATCATCAGGGATTTTGAAGTTGCCGAGAAGCACAGAGTCAAACTTCCTAAAGAAATCGTTGGAATAGTCCGTTGTTCAAATCCCACATGTGTCTCTAATTTTAACGAACCTGTAGAAAGTAGGTTTATTGTGATAAGAGAAGACCCGCCGCGTATCAAATGCTATTTTTGTGAACGGGAACCAGAGGATATCGCTGAGCGTATTATCTAATCTCTGCAAGAATCTCTTTTGCGCGATCAAGTTTTATTTTTCCTTCTTTAATCATTTGTTCTGCAACTTTATCTATCTCATGATTCTTAGCACCAGCCATTACCGCAATATTTTTTGCATGCAGAGACATATGTCCCTTTTGGATACCTACTGTTGAAAGTGCAAATACTGCTGCAAAATTTTGTGCAAGACCAAGACTTGCAACTACCTCTGAGAGTTCTTGTGCAGTTTTGATTCCTAGTACTTTTTTGCAAACTTTTGCCTTGGGATGAATATTCCCTGCGCCACCAACGATTCCTATTGCGAGAGGTAATTCTATTTCACCTACTAAATCTCCGTTTTCATTTTTACTATATGACGTAAGAGAAGTATATTGGCCATTTCTTGCTGCATATGCATGAGCGCCTGCTTCAACTGCGCGGAAATCGTTTCCTGTCGCTATTATCAACGAATCGATACCATTCATAATTCCTTTGTTATGTGTTGCTGCTCTGTATGGATCTATGGATGCCAAGGTATATGATTCAAGGAATGCATCAACGGCTTTTTCTCCGCCCATTTTCTCTTTATCAAAAACGGCCTTTGCTTTTACAAGCCGTTTGTCAGCAAGATTGGAAAGTATTTTGAGTCTTATTTTTCCACCGGTTATTTCCTCAAGAATTGGAGCCAGCGCTTCACACATTGTGTTAACGGCATTTGCTCCCATGGCATCCCGGACGTCGACGATTAAATGAGTGATTATCATTTTGCCCATGGGACTATCAAGAATTCGCACTTCTAAGTCCTTCGCTCCGCCGCCTAAGTCAACAAGGATCTTGTCTTGGTCATTGGCGACTTGTAAAATCTCCTTTTTATGATTCATTATCTTTTGTGCTGCGCCAGCTACATCATCTATGTGCAATAGTTGAAGTTGACCTATCATCAAGGGGCTTGAGCATTCAGTTGTGAATCCTCCTTTAATTCTTGCTATCTTTGCTGCATTACTTGCTGCTGCGATAACACTTGATTCTTCAGTTACCATTGGAATGATATAGTCTTTGCCATTGATGACAAAATTAACTGCAAGACCGAGCGGTAATTCAAACTTTCCTAAAACGTTTTCTACCATTCTATCTGCGGTTTCTATGTCCAGCGAAGAAGAAATTATGTTTACGTCCTCTTCAGCTAAATCTGAAAACTCCTTTACAAATTCTATTCTTTTCTCTACAGGCATTTTATAAAAACCTGAAACTTTAGATGATTTTTTACTGCTTGACATCTTAATGTGTCTCCTATTTCAGATTTCTCGAAAACAGTTTGTTGCTTTTATAACTGTGCATTAAAGTTACGTTTATTGTCGTATTTTACGCCTAAGAAAGCTCTTCTTTAACGCATAAGTTTTGATTGAGATAATTTATAAATGTGTGGTATAGTTCTTTTTTTATTTCTCCTGTCATTTGGATGTCAACTGAATGCTCTTTTTTACTATGGATTCTTTTTATTTCTATGTTGGCAGTACATTTTTCAACATCTGCTAGAATAGCAGTTATTTTAATGGATCTCCTGCCCCTTATTTCATGTGAAAATTCGCTAATTCCATCTATTGTTTTTCTTAAGTCAGATTTTTTCTCAGGGTGATTGTATAACGTTTTCCCATCAACGATTAATTTTGCAATATTTCTGAATTTAGCCTTTGCAAGCGCTCTCAATATCAGCTCGGCTTTAGAAATTAGATCAAAATCTTCCTCAATCATCTCATTTCTAGTTACTTTTAAAGAAAGAATTCCACCCGGTCTATAGTGAACGAAGTGAGCGTTGACCGGTGGTCAAGGGAAAACAAACCGTAAAAACCTGTTTTTTTATAGGATACTGATGGTGGTGCTCCTGCTCTTTTT
>JAUWWG010000055.1 GCA_030616985.1 Thermoplasmatota archaeon | reverse complement strand
TTGTGATCCCTGCGTTCTTCATCGATTATGCACCGATTTTATTTAATTAATTTAATAATAAAGTCATTTTATAAGTTTATATAGTTTTCCATTTTGTCGGGTCAAAAACGACAAAACATTCTGGTGTATTGTATACAAAGCAAAAAGGTCTATCCAACAGGAGAAAAAAATATGATATTTCCCTAATTATGTCGCCTCATTTACGATGAATTGAAAGAGTGTTTTAGGTCGCAAATTTTAATGTATTATATCGGGAGAAATCCGACAAAATGAAATGTAATATTTAATGACCTCTAAGAAAAATATAATGGCAGAAACATCAATTATGGAACCCGGGAAACATTCTAGCTGACGATACTAGGGATATTGCCATGCCTAGTTTTCAACCCAGAATTGCCCTACGTTTGTCCTGGTGTAATGTATAATGTTACCAGTGCCAATATTATTCACAATAAAATAATTCATCAAATGCATCAATCGCTGGTTTCGCTCTTCCAAAGTAGGTAAACAATGACATCGGTGCCCAGATAAAAACGTAAAACTCTGGACTAAAATAAAAAGTTCCTGCAATGAATGATTGCTCGCTAGTCCATCTAAGAAAATCTATCAACCATTCCTTTTGACCTTGCTTTGTTAAAGGATAACCTTCAACCTCATGATTGAATGATGAAAAAGGACCGATAATAAAACTGCTACTAGGGTATGCATATTCCGAAATTATGATTTGTTTACCAATGTTTTGGGATAAATTCTCTGTTGTTTCGAAAAATAATTGTTGGGATAACGTACCGTTTCCCTCACCCATCAATGCCTTTGTGATGTTGTATATTCCAGATGAGGGGTAGAATGATAGACCCATATAATCAAGTTTGACTCCACTGTCAATCATTTTTTTAAAGAATGCATATGAGAAATTGTAATCCCACCAGTGAGCAACGTGCAAAATGAAATCTGAAGTTGCATCAGCAGATTGAACCCCCTCGATTCCTGCTTTTATGAGTTTTGACATATCATTCCATGTTGTGTTTTCCATCCATGGGATGTTTTCTCTTTTTGTTAAATCATCTTCAAATATGCCACAGATGCCATAGTCAATCTCGTTTCCGATTTCGTAGATGTCCGCATCTATACTATTTACAAGGAGATGTAGAGTTGTTGTTTTTGTATAATTTCGTATAATTTCACATTTCTGTTCAATACTTAGATTATACCAATCATGTTCTTGTACCCATGTTTCAGGGGCAGATTGTTTCCCAATATCAGACCAATCACTGCTCAAAAACAATGTCACAGAACATTTCATGCCAAGAGTCTGAACTATCCTTGCTGTATTGGTTGCATAAGTTAGACTATCTTGACCTTCCTCCTTTACAAATATTCTCAACCTCAGATAGTTTACACCTTTATTTCTAAAAAATGAGTATATATCAATAGGAGTGAATCCATATCTCCATCTAAAAATGGAATCCTTCATTGCAGAAACATAGTTTGCATCAATACCGAGCATCTTTTCTTCTTGAATCTCACTTTGTATTGGTTCATCCCTAGGGGTAACACTAGTTACCTGAAAATTGGCACTTGTAAGTAAAATAATAATTACTAATGAAATTTTTATTTTTTTAATCAACTTGTATTCTCCCTAAATAAATATCTGGATAATAGTATTTATAATTTAATGAAAAAGGTTTTTACTTGAAGTAAATGACTAGTGCGATAAATTTATGTGCTTTAACATGAAGATTTAACCATATTTCCCTCTACTAAAACCTATAACCGTATCACAATGAGGGCAAGAGTACATTATTTCCTGTTTTGAAAATCCTGCTCCGATTTCGTTTTTTATCGGATTGTTAACGATAAAATTAAACAAAAACTAGGAGTTCCAAAAACTTTTAAGCACCCTTAAGCGATTAGTCTCATTGTACAAAGTGGAGTACCAATGGCCATAGAAAAGACGTTAAAGAAATGGAAACAGTATCACAGAATTTCTGACGTAGGTCCAATAAGTCGTAGATATTTTGTTATGAATGCATTTGATGGAGCTCTTACTATGCTGGGAGTTGTAATAGGTGCCTATGTTGCAGGTATACTGGAACCTATGCCAATTATTAGTGCAGCCGTTGCTGGATCAATAGCAATGGGAACATCTGGCATGAGTGGAGCATATATGACTGAGAAAGCTGAACGTACAAAGAAATTAAAAGAATTGGAAAAAGCGATGCTTACTGATTTGAAAAATGGGCTGCACCATAAATCACATAAGTTTGCAACAATCTTTGCTGCATTGGTAGATGGCATTTCTCCTGCATTGGCAGCAATGCTAGTAGTATCGCCTTTTTTTATGGTCAACCCTGGAATTATTACAGTCGAAACTGCCTTTTTTGCATGCATAGGTCTAACTCTAGTCGTATTGTCTCTGTTGGGTGTTTATCTAGCAAAAATTAGCGATGAAAGTATGATTAGATACGGTGTTCAAATGTTGTTAGTTGGATGTGTTACAGCATTTTTGTGTGTTTTAACTTCGATATTGCTTAGAGGCAATATTGCATAATAAACCAATTTAGTCTCTTATCTCCACGAAAGGACCTACAAGCAACAACTTTCGACTAGTTCCAGAGAAAAACTTATTTTCCCATACACCCCTTCCGTATTTGGATTGCTATGAATGAAAAAACAAGGATAGAAAAAGATATTGCGATGTTTGAAGAAAATCTTCAAAAATTAAATGATAAAACGTCTAAATTGCATAATAATAAAATTGTGGAACTTGCAACCCAATATTATGAAGATTCAAAGTATTATCTAGAAAAAAAGGATTATTTTACTGCTTTTGGATGCATAAATTACGGGCATGGGTTATTGGATGCAGTTCTAAAGTTTTAAAAAAAATTGCAATACTTTCAATCATCTTGTTATCAACTATATAAACAAAAAAAGACTTAGCGATATTAATCAGATGTGAGGGACCTCCTAGCATCCCACCCCTCTCTTCCCTCCCATCACCTCATTTTTTCAAAGTCGATATTTAATTTGAACATCCACAGTATGAATAAAATTGTAAAAAAATAAAGGAGGAGGATTTTTCCTAGTTGAATTCTGAAAAGGTTCCGCCCATATAGAATCCAGGCCCTAAAAACAAATGTAGGTTGAAATAGAATTCTGAACTTGTTTCATCGAATCCACCAAGACCTACACAATATGTCCAGTTGCCAGTTGTTTTGTTACCTACCGCCCCAAGGAAAAAATAACCAATAACTAACGCACCTATCTGTGCAGTTTCTGACTTATCGTATTCTGCAAACACCCCTTCAACGCGGCCAACAATACCGACTTGGAAGTACCCTTCAATCCACCCCAATTCTATTGTTGGAATACCAAGTATGCTGATTCCCCAAGTACCGCTAAAGTTTCCTGTTGCCCAATCTGGTGGGGAATCCGTTATCAATGTAGTTTTATCAACAGTTGATACTCTGGTTTTCAGGTTGTTTACAATTTGTGGAAAGACTGCTGTTGTGGTTGGCATACAAACAAAAAAAACAGAAACACACACCACTAAAATAATCATTTGTTTTTTCATTTAATAATCACTTCCTAAAGATACATTATGTACAATATTATAATATTTTTTAAAAATATTACGGCACCTGTCGAATTATAATATTAATTCCGTTCATTCGATTGTATTAAACTCGTTTTTTACAATTATAAGATCCATAGGTTAAAACATCTATTAAAAAAGATTTGAATGTTGGAATCTTGTAACCATATGAGCTTCATGCAAAAAAAGGCATCTAATAGAACAATATTTTTATTTCATCATCGGGCTTTACACCCAATTCTCGTGCTGCGTTTCCCTGGTTCACCCCGAGCTCCATTAAATTGCTGCTACCTATGGTTGCAAGGAGTTGCCCCTTTTCTACAAAACTATATGATTTCACAAAGGATATTTCCTGTTGTTTATCTCCTATGAATGCCATGAGTTTACTACCATAATCCAAAAAATCCCTTAGTCTGATGCCCTCAATATTTGTTACAATGTTTCCAAACCTATCAATATGGATGATTTTTCCAGTTGCTGTTCTGCCAGTTATCTTTCCTTTCCCAAAATCCATATCAATGAAGTTATAAATTCTGCCGCCTATTTCCTCGAATGGTACTTCATTGACTATATGTGCTGCTACCGGGGAAAAAATATCCCGTCCGTGAAATGTATTAGAAATAGAATTAAGCATATATTTATTGTTTGTAATTTCATATACGATGAAGTCACCTAAAAAATGTGCTGCTGGCATTAAAAGACCGTTATCTGGTCCGACCAATATCTGACTCTTGGTTGTAACTACTATTCCTCTTCTACTGGTACCAACACCTGGATCAACAACGGCCACATGAACAGTTCCAACTGGAAAATAGGCAACAGAATTTTGAAGAACAAAAGCACCTTCACGAACATCATGTGGTGTTATATTATGAGTTATATCAATAAGTTTAGAATCCGTTATGGATGATACTACTCCTTTCATCTGAGCTACATATCCGCCCTTCATGCCAAAATCGGTAAGAAACGTTATTATTTTCATATACGGCACCTCCAAAAATCTGAAACATGAGATATGATTATTAATATGGCGGTTATTTTCGTATTTTTTTGGCTTTTTTCACAAAGTATTTATGTCAGAAGGATACATAGATATGCAGATGGTTTTTGTGGAAATGGGGTACGAGATGAATTACAATAAAAAAGACATGGAAATTTTGGCTGGAATCTGGAATAAAACCGGCGACGGCTCTATGAAATGCCCCCAGTGCGGAGGAAAAATGATATTAATACAAATAGAGCCCATACATAATACTGAGAACCCATATGTCCCATATGATACGATCATAGAATGTACCTCTTGTTCATTCAATGTAAGGGCAGAATCATTTATGATACTTGGAAGTGTGAAGGACTTCGATTTACACCATATAGAAATAGGCAGCTGGTCTCCAAGTGGAAGTAGAGTTCTGTCCCGTTATGAACATGTATTGAACTATGATCTTTTGAAGAAATTAAAGGAATCTGGCGAACTTGTAGAGTTTTTGATTGTAAATGAACATGCAGTACAAGTAGTTGGATAAAAAGGAATAAAAAATCAATACAAAGTATAGACAATAGTGATACCCGATATTCTTACATTTCATGTTATGTTTTTTATTTTCTCCGCCATTTTCTACCAAATCAGCCAAAATAATATATACTATGATGAATAATAATATTAACCGGTAGGCGGTTGTCATGTTTTGAATTGCCATTCATGATATCACTTCCTCCCTAATGAGTGCCGTCTACCATACTTTTTCCATCAACTCAAGTATGTATGGTCAGAGTGGTAAAAGCATTCTTACTAGACCTAATTATACATCATACCATCATATTCTTTAGATTCCTGTTTTTTTCCTCCAGAATGATGCTTTATGAATTTTTTTTGTCGTTTTTTTCCAATAAAACTAAAATCATGCCTTAACAATCGTATGTATGTCTTATCTGGGAGAGGCTCCAATTGAATAATACCTTTAACCTGCAATTTTTGTAGTACCCTGACGATATTTTTTCTTGATATGTGTATTTTCTTTTCAAGGTCAGATATGGTTACAGGATAAGTTTTTTGTAAAAATTTGATAATTTGCTCTTCAATTGTTCCCGTAGTAATTTCAATCATGGCTGTTTAATCCATGTGCATGGATAACAACTTTTCTATACATGCTCATATGCCCGCATACCTTCTCCATCTTTTTTGAAAAATGTAAGTACATCTTTTTGCATTTCAGATGGATATCCGCCTGGGAAATCAATACAGCCTAGGCAGATGTCAAAGCCTATTGCCCTCTTTAACCCCTCTATGCTAATATAGCCTAGAGAATCTGCACCGATTTCCTCTGCAATCTTTTCACAGGTTTTGATTTCACCATCTGGACCTCTGGCAATAAATTCCTTTCTACTACGCATATCTATACCCAGATAACAGGGAGCAATCAATGGTGGGCAACCAATTCGTATATGAATTTCTTTTGCACCAGCGCCTCTCACTCCCCGTACAAGTTTACGAATGTTTGTACCGCGGACTATCGAATCATCGACTAATACAACGCGTTTTCCACCAAGAACAGAACGAATATATGAAAGTCCCCCCTCAACAACCTTATCTCTACTTTCCTGTGTCTGCTGTATAAATGAACGTTCATCCTTATCTTTCATCAATCCTTCTTCCAACGGTATACCCGATTCTCGCGAGAAACCGGTAGCATAGCGTCGCCCTGATTCAGGCACTGGAACAACAATATCCGCTTTAACAGGATGTTCCTTTGCAAGAAGGCGCCCTATTTCAACACGGACGTTGTGTATAGATCGATTGTTTATGCGGGTGTCTGGTTTTGCAAAATAGACAAACTCAAACATACATGGTTTTTCACGTTTTTTTATTAGTTGTTTCTCGTAAATATTACCATTTTCATCGATAATAACTACAGATCCACCTGGTATATCTTTTACATATTCGAAATTGATTTTCTTAAAAACCCGTGTTTCTGAAGTCAAGCAGTACATCCCATTGAACTTACCTAGCACTAGTGGTCTAATTTTATGTGGATCAGTCATTGCAAAAAGAAATGGATTTTCTCCCGAATCGGCAAGGAATAATGCAGAATAACTGCCTTTTACGTCATTCATTACATTTTTGCATGCTTCAAAAATTATATCGACATCTAACTCTTTTTTATACAGATTGTCTGCCATGGATAACAAAAGCCATTGAATGTCACAATCTGTTCTCGGTTTCCTATTGGTTTTTCTAGCCACATCATAAGGATTAAAAATATTGCCATTGTGAACAGCTGCAATGAAAGGATTTACCAAATATTCTGGTTGCGCATTCCTCTTCAAGGAATTCATATCATCCATACCTGCTGTAGAATAGCGAGTGTGGCCAACCCCGGCATTCCCTGGAGTTTCTATCTTTTTTACCTCATTGAAAACATCCCGTACCAAACCAGCATCTTTTGTCACATGAATATTTCCATCATAGGTTAGTTTTCCGGCAGACGATTGACCCCGATGTTGAATTGCAAGCAGACTATGATAAACTAGACGAGATACTGGTTTTCCCCCTATAATACCAACTATGCCGCACATTATGAAAACTGGAATAGACAGGCATTATTTATAGGTTTTTTAATAAATTAGAACAAAAATTTGCCATTCCTGTAAATTAACTCACCATCAGCATAGACTTCACCATGTTTACGAAGATCACACACCATATCCCAGTGAAGACCTGATTTATTGTTACTACCAGTTTCTGGATAGCCAAGTCCAACAGCTATATGTATGGTTCCACCAATCTTCTCGTCAAAGAGCGTATTCTTCGTGTATTCTTTCACCCCGTAGTTTGTACCAAAAGCAAATTCTCCGATTCTACGTGATCCCTTATCCATATCAAGCATGGAATTAAGGAATTTCTCCCCCATAGATGCCTTTGATTTTACAACCTTGCCTTTGTCAAACCACAGTTGAATATTTTCCACTAATCTACCACCATGAACTGCCGGGAATGAATAACTAATATATCCCTTTGCAGAATCTTCTACAGGGCCCGTGAAAACTTCCCCATCGGGAAAATTCTCTTTTCCATAGCAGTTAATCCATTTTCTACCTTTAACGGAAACAGTAAGATCGGTGCCCTTGGCAACAACATACAGTTTCTTCTTTGATTCCAGCAGCTTTCTAATCTTCTCTTGTTCTGCGAAAACCTTTTTCCAATAGCCAACAGGATCTTTGTCATTTACATGAGCTGCTTTAAAAATAAAATCCTCATATTCTTCCAAAGACATATCCGCATCCTGAGCTGAAGCATTCGTTGGATATTGAGTGACACACCACCGCAATTCCTTTTTTGCAGCTCTCTTCAAAAACATATCATGGATTGGTTGTTGAGCAATGGCACTTATTGCCTGTTTTTTAGGATCAACATTTGTCATATCTCTTGTATTCTCGGGACTTATGATGGCAAGTCTCGCATTAATTTTACCAATTTCAAACTTAGAAATAGGAGACACATACTTGAGTTGCTCCTCAGACGCGTTTTTATAATAGATTTCCCCCAGCCCATTGATACCTATCTGAATATATGGGTGGGCGCCTAATTTTAGTGCTTGTTTATACACTTCTTTTATCAGCGGTGTGGCAACCGAACTACCGCAGATAGCAAACAAGTCATTTTTCTTAATCTCAAGAGAATGATTCACCAAAACACTTGCAAGTTTCTCTAAACGTTTATCAATCACAATATCACTTCTAAGATTCGGAACAAATAAATGGGTAAAATAGTTTCCCTAAACAACTAGATTTCTTCCCATTCCTTAAGTACAGACTCCCACTTGTATTTGTTTATTGCCTCAATTCCTTCAAGCTTTCGAATAATTTTCTCATAACCTTTTACTAATGTTCTTATTCGTATCTTAACCATAAAGTCGTATTTGCCCGCAGTAGCTGCAACTCTTGTGACACCGCGGATGTTCCATAATTCCTTCATTGTTTCTTCAATAGGATAACCTGGTTTCACGCTGATGAAAACATATGCCTTCACTAATGCAAGTGCAAACGAGACAATACCGAGAATCACGAGAGTCGTACCTATAATTTTGATTAATATCATCACTGGATCTGTTGAAAATGGTGGTATAATATTGAAATATGAAATTACCAGAGAAAATGGTATAGCAAAGAGAACCGATGATGCTTTTACTGCTTGTGTGACACTTGCCTTTCCAATCCCAAGAGCACGTATATAAAATACCAAAGAAAAAAATGTGATACCCATCGTAAGTGCTACCCAATTAAAGTGCTCAATTGACGCAGTTATTCCCATGATAAAATGATTAGTTCCAATAAGGGCGTCATACATGAATACTATAACGGTAGTGAATATGCATGCAAATACGACGTTCCAGAATCTAATGTTGAGGGCGTCATTGGGTTTATTGTCAATTTTTATAAGTTTTAATTTTCTTTGATAAATTGAAAAAAGAACCCATGCTGGGTTTATTACTAGAAAAACAATAGCCAACGACTGTAGATTGATGCCCCCAGTTAAAGAAATTGATCCGAGAATCGCACCAAACGTGACAATGAGAGAAGATTGAATTTCAGAGAGTGTTGGCATATCCTTCTCAATGATTGATTCAATGATAATTAGATATAAGATAACAATCTGGGAAAAGGGAATTACTGCAGACGGATCACCAAGTATAGAGAGTAATGCAAAATAACCAATAGTGAGAGCGGAGTTACCCACCGCAGCAGGTATATGATATTTTAGTTCCTCTTTTCTTACCAATCTGAGTCGTTTGAAAGATGGATCTATGATTTTTGATCCGAGACTCTTCCCCTTTACAGGTATTGAAAAAACGAGGACGATGAGAAGTGTGATAATCGTACCTACTAAAAAACATGAAAGACCGAAAGCCCATGGATCAGGTATGTGAAAAGCAATAATTGTAGCATCTATAGCTGACACTCCTGCAGTAATAATTGCAGAGGCAAACGCTAATGCGTAAAAGAGATATTTTCGTCTAATCTTCATAGTGCAATTTCTTTTTCTATAACTTGGGTTGTTGTCTTTTTCACGCCATCTACCATTTGAATTTCATTTGTCACTTCGAGAAGTTTTTCCAGATCTTTAACATGTACTCTCACAACGATATCATATTCTCCAGCAACCACAGATATTTTTTCCACATTTTCTATTTTTCTCATTTCCTTAATAGTGTTGTTAGAATTTCCCGGCCGCATCGTTAGTAAAATATATGCATTTATCATAATCTTTCCACCTAAATTTCTCAGCCGCTATATCGGTCAATATTATAAAGCTATCTACTATGATTATATATATGAATTGCTGTTGAAAGTATTAAAATTACAATTAACATCTGGTGGATTTGGTATAACTGCGGATGTTAAAAATACAGATGTGGAAAATATTACTGATCTAAAATGGTCAATAACAGTTGATGGAAACATTGTGTTTCTTGGTGGATATAAAGAAGGAAACATACCAATTATAAGACCAGGAGAAACCTACACAATTAAATCTGGTCTTGTATTGGGTTTTGGATCAGCAGATATAACAATCAATGTAGCAGGAGTTACAAAGAAAGCAAGTTGTTTCTTATTTGGCCCATTTGTATTATCTATCAGCGATTAGACCTTAAAATTCCTAGAGAACCACCCACACCTGTTCCCACTGCTACGACAAATATTTGGGTTATAATCCACAAAAAACCACGATTGTTTAATGTTCTGTTTCGACAAGACATATCACTGAGTATGATAAATTGAACTTTGATGAAATCAACATGATTTTGTTAACACCTGTTAAGCATACATTTAAGATAGGATAATATATTCTAAACGTGTAATTTTAATATTTGGGGGAGGTAAAATATGAAAATTATGTTGAGTAAAGCATTGGTTTTTGCTGTAATTGTTTTGTTTATTGGAGCTGGTGTTATACCAAGTATAAGTGGATATATTGAAAAAAATAATGAATTTTATGATAAGAACTATTATGGTCAAAATAATAATGATTTCATTTTAGATCAATATCAGGAAATTTTTAATGATAGATGTGGTATGGTTGTAAATTCGGAACAGAAATCGGCACAGACATTTAAACCATCTATGACAAATTTAGTAAAAATTGAACTTGCAATAGGTAGTGGCGAATATACAGATTCTCCTTTGATTGTTTCAATTCGTGAAAGTTTATCTGGTAGCGATTTAGTATCTGTTTCTGTTCCATCAAATCAAATATCTATATGGCCTCCAATCATTTTTAATGAGATTGACATTCCAGATATTTCTGTAATCCCAGATCATACTTATTACATAGTTGTTGAATGCAAAGGTCAAGGCGCATATACTTTTAGTGATAATTATCTTTATAATAACAACTATGTTAGAGGGAGTGAATGGGGTTATTGGGATCATGGTGGTGGTAATTATTATTGGAGAGAATATGAAGATGGTGATTTTGCATTCAGAACATATGGTACTGGATTAGGAAACCCTGCTATTGAAGTACAAGAAATACAAGGTGGTTTTCGAATAAATGCAGTTTTAAAAAATTATGGTACTGCAACCGCAATAGATGTTCCTTGGTCTATTGAACTTAATGGAGGATTTATATTGATGGGAGGCTCTTCCGATGGAACTATACCTACTCTGGAAGCTGGTGAAAATAAAACGGTTCGGCTTGATAGTCTATTCGGTGTTGGTACTACTACAATAACGGTAACAGCTGGTGATGCTGTTAAGAAGGCAACTGCTTTTATTCTGGGACCACTAGTACTAAACGTTCAGGAGATATGATTATTGAGGGGGGAACATATATGACAACAGATTTGTATAAAAAAGGAATTGTTTTAGGCATAATATGTTTGTTTATAGGAGCTGGTGTTGTACCAAGTATAAGCGGAAATAATGATAATGGATATTCCTTAGAAGAAAATAGAATGAAATATTTTAGTCATTTATCAGAAAAAAAGTGGAATAAATCATTTTTGGATAGTGATTTTCAAGGTTTTTATCATGTTGAACAGACAAATGATGGGGGATATATTGCAACTGGTTTTTCAGATGGTTCTTTTCCTTATGCTGGTGGAGATGTATTGTTAATTAAAACAAATCAAGATGGTAATCAATTATGGAGTAAAACATTTGGCGGTTCTTTTGATGATTTTGGAATCTGTGTTAAGCAAACAAATGATATTGGTTATATTATTGTTGGTTATGGTAAAAATGATGCATATCTCATTAAAACTGATTCTGAAGGAAATATGATATGGGATAATCACTTTGGTGGCAACAATTATGATTGGGGTGAAGTAGTATTACAATCAGATGATAATGGATATATTTTTACTGGACACACTTCATCCTATGGTTCTGGTGATTATGATGTATGGTTGGTAAAAACAGATTCAAATGGTAATAAGTTATGGGATAAAACTTTTGGTGGATCTGAAATAGATGGTAGTAGATCAGTTATTCAAAGTAATGATGGAGGATATATAATAATTGGATATACTAAATCCTATGGTTCTGAAACTGATGATACATGGCTTATAAAAACTGATTCTAATGGTAATGAGTTATGGAATAAAACATTTGGAGATGATGAAAATGATGATAGGGGTCGTTCAGTTTATCAAACCAATGATGGAGGTTATATAATTACAGGTATGATTTATATAACTGAGCAGGAGGATTGGGACTTTTATTTAGTTAAGACTGATTCTGAGGGTAATATGGAGTGGGATAATAACTATGGAGGCGTTAACCATGAGCCTGGGAGATCAGTTTTACAAACAAATGATGGAGGATATATTATTATTGGAGAAACTTCATCTTTTGGTTCCGGTTTGGAAGATCTATGGTTAATTAAAACAGATTCTTTTGGTAATGTTTTATGGGATAAAACTTTTGGAGGAAGTAATTATGACACAGGTTATGTAATTCGAAACACTAATGATGGAGGATATATACTAACAGGTTGGACAGCATCTTATGGAGAGGATGATGCAGATGCTTGGTTAATAAAGACAGATTATAATGGTAATGAACTGTGGAATAAAACTTATACGGGTATAGAAATTTATAATAATATTAATATAGAAATCAAAGGAGGTTTCCGAATAAGTGCAGTGATTAAAAATGATGGTACTGCAACTGTTACTGATGTTGAGTGGTCTATTGATTTAGATGGGGGTTTAATCTTTGCTGGTGAGCATACTGAGGGAGTTATATCAGAACTTGCACCTGGAGCGACAGAAACAATACGACAGACGATTTTGTATGGCATTGGCAGGACAACAATAACGGTAACTGCAGGAGATGCAGAGAAACAAGCAACGGGTTTCATTCTAGGACCACTAGTACTAAACGTTCAGGAAATCTAGTTCAAAACCCATGTTTTCCACTTTACCTCAAATTCTTTGAGCAGCGTCCACATATGTTCCCACTTCTACGACAACTGTTGGAGTTATAGCCAGCAAATCTTCTTTCTTTTCTTTATCTTTCTAACACAAGAGCTATAGTGGTTTCGGTTTTGGAAAGGATGGAGACATTATTACATTGTTAAAAATGTTGCAATTTGAAAAAGGAAGGAGGAGGGGTAAAAATATGAACAATTTTTCCTTCCTCCCGTTTGTTGCCGTAGGTAATATATTTTGTATGAATATAAATTTTCCCACTGTATTGTTACAGATGTTACAATTAAATCTTTTATAATGTGTAACATATGTTGCATTAATTTATTTAGCAACGTTTATAATATATAATGGCATTACAATAATAATTAAAGGAAGGTAAAGAATGAAAACAAAATTATTAGGAATTTTAGTAACGATGCTGCTGATTGCAACTGCTTTACCGGCATTTGGAATAACTGAAAATCAAAATACTACTAACGTTATTTTAGATGAATTGGATCAACAATCTACACAATCTGATAAGGTCTATGCGATTGGGCCAAGCGATAAAGAACTTGCTCAATCTTTTACACCAACACTTCCGGTATTAACCAAAGTGATTCTTCGTTTGAAATCAACTGGAACTCCTGAGTTTTATTATTATTATGTTGATATCAAGTCTTCATATCTGGGTTCAGCTTTAACAACAGCATATATACATCGAGACACATTAGTAATTGGTACTAATATTTGTGAGTTTGATTTTCCAGATATAAGTGTTACCCCTGGAACTAAGTATTATATCATTCTTAGAGGTGTCTCTGATTCAAGTGATTCATCCAAAGTTTGGTGGTGGTATGGATACCCTGATCCTTATGCTGGTGGTGATGCATGGTATGAAAGTATTAGCGGATGGAATTATCTGCAGGAGGGGATAGTGCGTTGTGATTTTTGGTTCCAAACCTATGGTACTGCAGAGAATAACCC